>JAJRVU010000395.1 GCA_024277145.1 Planctomycetota bacterium | reverse complement strand
GGCAGAATCATGACGGGCAGAATCATGACGGGCAGAATCATGACAGAAATATTCTTTCGGAAGAACCGTTGGAAGTGAAAATTTTCTATCCTGATGATGTCATCCTGATTGATTCCCGTCATCTGGAAAGACATATTCCAAGACAAAGGTATACCGGGCCAAGGCAAAGGCCATTTCTTGCTCTGGGATTATTCATTGCAACCTGCCTCAGTACTTTCTTTATGGGGATGGCCTTTTTTTCAACCGAGTTCAATGATTCAGGTTTCCCTGTGTTATCAGAAGCAAATGTCAAGAATGGGCTGACTTATTCAATTGCAGTCATGTCGATTCTTCTTTTTCATGAAATGGGTCATTTTCTTCAGTCCCGACGATATAAAATCCCAGCCTCATATCCGTATTTCATTCCCATGCCTTTGAATCCCTTTGGAACAATGGGTGCAGTGATATTACAGGGGAGTGGCGTTGCGAATCGAAAATCACTTTTTGATGTTGCCATTTCCGGCCCACTTGCAGGGCTTGTTGTTGCTTTACCCTGCTTGTTCATAGGAATTAAAAATGCACAGGTCATCGAATTCGACCCTGATCAAGCTGGAATCATCTTTGGAAACCCATTGCTGATTGATTGGATTGCTGATTGGTATCACGGTGTCCCGCAAGGATTCATTCTGGAATTAAACCCGCTGCTTTTTGCAGGATGGGTTGGAATTTTTATTACAGCTTTAAACCTGATTCCAATCGGGCAACTTGATGGCGGGCATATCCTTTATACGCTCATCGGAAAACGTGCTCATCTCGTCGCAAAATTCATGCTTTTTGCAGCAGTCAGCATGATGTTCATCACCCAGAAACCGACTTACCTGTTGATGATTTTTCTTCTTTACATGATGGGAACAAAGCATCCTCCGACAGAAGATGACTCTGTTCCATTGGGGAAAGGAAGAATCATTCTCGGATGGTTGACACTGGCTTTCATTTTCATCGGATTTACAACTGACCCACTTTTGGATCCTGATGAGATGACACCGAAAAAAACAGAAAAGGAAGAAGACCTCAAGCTTGTCAAACTCTTCAATGTAAACCACGCATCAATTAATCTGAATGAACGTTTCAGATATCTTCCAGACGAATATAACGGAAGTCCTGCGTCTCCTGGTGAGCTTGATAAATCATATTTGTCGTTGTTTCCAGACAAGTAAGATAAAAGCCGTTGTACGCCCAGGTATCCAGACAAATCCAGTTGTCCAAAACTAATGGAAGCCCGTTCGGTTGCGGAGTATGTCCACACAAAACTCGTTTATCGGGGTTGGGTGACTGTTCAAATCCTGTCAACCTCGTCCAGCGAAGCCATTCTCGTTCCTGATAATCAAGTGGAACCTCCGGCTGCAAATTTGCATGGACGAAAATCTCGGTCTCGTTTTCCCAATAATCTTTTCCCGATTCCAGAAAGGCAACATGCTCAAAAGGAATGTCACTATAAGAACCACCGTAAGATTCAAGTGCTTCCTGCCCTCCATGTTGAAGCCAGAGTCCCTCGGAAGCTCCCCCTCGCATGGAATCAAGCATCATTTCCTCATGGTTTCCCATGATCAGAACAACTTTGCAGAACTTCTTCAGGTTCAGAAGCAGATCAATCACTTCTTTGCTACCCGGCCCCCGATCAACAACATCACCCAGCAGCACAACAGTATCCTGTTGTGTGACATCCATTCGGTTCAGCAAAATATCAAGGGCAATATCACATCCGTGAATATCCCCAATCACAAAGGTTTTCTTTTCCGATTGTTCTGCTCTCTCATCCATGGAAAGATTTCTAAATTACTAAAGATCGCTTGAATTGTCTCAGGCTGAATTAAAATCCATTATCAATTTTATCTAAGAAAGAAAATTGAAACTCTAGAGCGTTTCTACAATTGATGTAGAAGGTTTAAGTGTTATCCCGACTATGTATACAGTACGCCACGTTCTATATCATTACTAGACATTGTCTAGTGTTTCGTCAAATTTAAAAATTGGGGTTGTAAAGTGCATAAAGCACGACAACGGAGTGCGTTAGAGTTCTTACGCACCCACCCCCTTATTCACAACAGGGCTCAGCCTTGACAAGGCACTAGTCTTCTTCATTTTTTGAAGGTGGCATAATTCGTGCGCGGCGAACAGGAGGTTCTCCTTTAAGCAACTGCTGACGGGCTTGAGTCTGTTGTTGAAGTCCATGAATTTTAATAAACCCAAGTGCAGTTTCATGAGGAAACTCGTCACCCTCTTCATAGGTGGCTAATTCTTTGCTGTACAAACTATGCTCGCTGGATCTGCCTGTGACAGTGCATCGTCCTTTATAAACCTGAACTCGCACATTGCCCGAAACCCATCGCTGATTCTTTTCAACAAACCCCATCAAATCCTGATGAAAAGTACTAAACCACAACCCATCATAGATAATGTCTGCACAGGTCTGGCTGACATACGTTTTAAACCGCAATGACTGTCGGCTGAGTGTGAGAAATTCCAGCTCTTTATGCGCTTCATGAAGAATCATCGCTGCAGGAGCCTCATAGATTTCCCGGCTTTTAATCCCAACCAAACGGTTTTCAACATGATCAATTCGACCCACGCCATGAGCACCGCCAATGGTATTCAGCTTCGCAATCAAATCTGGTCCGTCCATCTCTTCACCATCTAGTGAAATCGGTCGTCCCTGATCAAATTCAATTTCAATATCGACAGGCTTGTCAGGTGCATCAACAGGATTCACGGTCCACTGGTAAGCATCTTCTGGCGGAGCTACCCACGGATCTTCAAGAACACCCGCTTCAACGGATCGTCCCCAGAGATTCTGGTCCACACTGTAAATGCTTTGCTTGGTTGCATCGACTTCAATGCCGTGCTCTTTTGCGTAGGCTAGTTCTTCTGTTCTTGTCCATTTCCATTCACGAACCGGAGCAATGATTTTAAGTTCAGGGGCCAATGTGTTGAAAGAAACATCAAACCGAACCTGATCATTTCCTTTGCCGGTACATCCATGAGCAACAGCAGTTGCCCCATGTTCTTTCGCCACTTCCACCATCTGGTTGGCAATTAACGGACGACCAAGTGCTGTCGCCAGCGGATATTTTCCTTCGTACATTGTGCCGGTCAACAAAGATGGCCAGACAAATATATCGACAAACAAATTCCTGACATCTTCTACAATCGCTTCGACTGCGCCAGTTTCAAGGGCTTTTTTTCGGATCGCTTCCAAATCACGACCCTGCCCGAGATCACACGTGTAAGTGATCACGTCCATGTCATATTTTTCATTAATCCATTTGACGGCAACGGATGTATCTAAACCGCCACTGTACGCTAAAACAACTTTCTCTCTTGCCACGGATTTCTACCTGTAAAAATGTTCTTTAGGGAGTGTAAATCTATCTGAATAAACACAATTATATAGACCCTGAGAGGGTCTCACCAGCGATGGCTTCATTTTCCGTGCAGTTTCAGGAAAGATTCATGAAAATTGGGCCAGCTAAGAACAATGTCTTCAAATTAGTGCACCACTGGACATTGGGAACACCCGAATGGTATCATACAAGCCACAGATGAATGAGCGATAGATTGAATGAGCGATAGATGAGCTTGGATCAACCTCAGGTTTGCTCTCTATAGGACATGAGCCCACGGAAATAACCAGTACAGGCTTCCAGATTACCGAAGGTTTCTAAAATGAAAACTCCAAATAAACTCTGCCCTGGACCTGTCAGTCGACGCAGTTTTCTGGAAGCCGGCTCGCTCGCTATGGGGGGACTTGCCCTTAACGATTTGCTCAAATTGCGATCACTTGCCAATGATTCCGGAAAAAAACAATCCGACACATCTATCATCCTCATCTGGTTGCAGGGTGGCCCCAGTCATATGGAAACGTATGACTTGAAACCGGAAGCCCCAGCCGATTATCGCGGTGAGTGCGAACCAATTCCAACGATTGTCCCCGGAATGGATATTTGTGAACTCCTTCCTCTCCATGCAAAAGTTGCGGATAAATTTAACCTGATTCGATCCATTTCACATGGCTTTGCCAATCATGCAGCTGGTGCAGGTAGATTCCTGTCCGGGTACAACCCTTTCAAACTGCTTGATCCTTTAGCACAATTTCCTTGTCTCGGTCCGGTAGTTTCAAAGATGCTTGAAGGAAAACGTGATCCTTCCATGCCTCGCTACGTTGCTGATTCTTCAAACGTTTACGGTGGTGGAAGTGCAAGCCTCGGCCCAGCTTATTTACCTTTTGTTGTGGGGGGAGACCCGAACGCTCCAGACTTCAAAGTCGCTAACCTTTCTCTCTCACCGGGTATCAAAGACAGGCTGGATGACCGTAGCCTTTTACTGAAATCATTTGACAGCCTCAGGCGAGATATTGACCAGTCGCGCATAATGGAATCAATGGACAAATTTAATCAGGAAGCAGTTAGTTTGCTGACCAGCAGCAAGGCTCGAAAAGCTTTTGATCTATCACAGGAAGACTCCAAAACTCGTGACAAGTACGGCCGACACAAATGGGGACAACGCGCGTTACTAGCAAGGCGACTTGTTGAAGCAGGAACCAGTTTTGTCACCATGCAAATGCAGAATCCTGGCATCCCCGGTGCCGCCGGAAACTGGGACATTCACGCAGTCAATGGCCATTTGTTTGATGATGCTCGCGCCCGGTTACCGGTTTACGACCGTGCCATCGCTGCATTGATCGAAGATATTTACGAACGTGGACTCGATAAAAAAGTGATGGTGATTGTTTCGGGAGAATTCGGTCGAACGCCCCATATTAATCCACGAAAAGGAACACAATCCAAAGTAATGCAGCCAGGGCGTGACCACTATCCCGGAGCAATGTCGGTTCTGGTCTCCGGCGGAGGAATGCAAACCGGACAGGTCATCGGCTCGACAACCTCAAAGGGCGAACATCCGAAAGATCGCAAACTCGATCCAAACGACCTGCTCGCAACGATTTATCATTTCCTCGGCATTGATTACCAGGAACTTGTTCCTGATAACGCAGGTCGCCCTGTCCCGCTAATCCCCTTTGGCACACCAATCCGCGAACTGCTTTGATATTGATACAAATGTTGCGAACTTTTTCTCTGTTCCTAATATTTTTGTAACTGTAGGGCTCTGCCGAGTAATTGTATGCCAAGCTGTACCTGATACAAATAATTTTAGCCGTAGTGCTCTTTCGAGCTTTAAATATCCGGTGTCAATTTCCAAATGGCACGCTCGTTGGCGTGCAGGTCAATATGGGCTAAGGGACATATATCAGTAGTTGGACTAGTAGGGTCTGCTCTGCAGACCAATATTCGGAGTTAAAACACAGGGGTGGCCCAGTCCATTTTAGATGGCTGGGTCGCGAAAGCGACAAGAAGCCTCACCATACGCATTCATTATTATTTTGTGTTTATCAATAACAGAAACCGTCAGACATGAGATGCATATGGGATTTGAACCTTAACAAAACATTGAACGGTGAAGGTAATCCTTCTTGTGCCTTTCGGCACCCAACCAAACAAGTTGGTCGGGCCACCCTTTATTAAATCGTATAAATAAGGGGAGGTGGCGATTGAGAATTTATTTTCACGGCTTTGCGATCTCTGCGTGAGACTTTTTTACCCAAGATAGGAGAAATCCGCAGTCTATGCTTCGACTTGAGTCATTGCTTCTTCACGTGTGGCAAAATAGGGAATGACGCTATCCAATCGCATTAACTGGATGGAATCCAGAACGCTCGGAGAGGCATTACAGAATGCAGTTTTACCACCATTGTCAGATGCCTTCTTGCATAAAACCATGATTGCACCAACGATGATTGATCCCAGATAAGGGGCAGATCCAACATCGACAATCAGATTTGAGATTTCCGGCTCATCCAGCAGGTGATGCAATTGATCTAATGAACGTTTGATATCAGATTCTTCAAAACTGAGGGAATCTCCCTCAGGTGAAATAATCAGCGTTTTTCCCTGTCTTTCTGAAGTAAAAGCGCTGGGCAGTTTAGACATTCCGAAGCCTCTTTTATTTTATATCTGGTTATAAACCACATCTGTGGTTCTGGTTAGATTGTTGTTATATCCCATTCACTTTATCATGTATAGCAGTTGAGGTGAATAGAAACGCGAATCTATTTATGTCGTCTCGGGAACAATTCCCGTAAAATTTGACAATAAACAGATTGACAATCTGCTAAAAAATCCGAAAACCATAATAAAAAGTAAGCTGAGAATATTTGTGACAGGTAAAGTTTATTTAGTAGGAGCAGGGCCGGGAGACCCCGGATTAATCTCCATCAAAGGCATTGAATGCCTGAAAAAAGCTGACCTCGTTTTGTACGATGGCTTGGTAAATCCCCTGATTCTAAAGCATGTTTCTTCCCATTGCGAACGAACATGCAGAAGAAAAAGTGATCATGGTCCATTTCTGGATCAGGAAGAAATTAATCAAAAACTGGTCCATTCTGCGCAAGAGGGAAAAGTTGTTGTCCGCTTGAAGGGAGGGGATCCCTTCATTTTCGGACGTGGGAGTGAAGAAGCTTTTGCACTTGCACAAGCGGGAATTCCTTTTGAAATCATCCCGGGGATCACGGCTGCAGTGGCAGCAGGAGAATATGCAGGGATTTCCCTGACACATCGAAACATTGCCTCCACGGTTACTTTTATTACAGGACATGAAGACCCGCATAAATCTCATTCACAGGTTAATTACAAAACTCTGGCAGAATTGTCAGGAACATTAGTCTTCTACATGGGTTTGCATCGATTAAGTTTCATCGTGGAATCTCTGATTGAAAACGGCAAAGATCCCAAAACTTCCGCCTGCGTCATCAGTCACGGCACCTGGCCCGACCAGAAAACGGTTTCCGCTTCACTAGACCAACTGGTTAAAAAAGTCAAAGAAGCAAAACTGAAGCCACCATCCCTTATTATTATCGGGGAATGTGTTTCTTTAAGAGATCAGATTGCGTGGTTTGAAAAACGTCCGTTGTTAGGAAAACGAATTGGAATCACCCGACCCGAAGGACAAACTGAAGAAGTCATTTCCAATTGCATTGAATTAGGTGCTCAGCCGGTTCTGATGCCAACAATTCAAATATTGCCTGTTGAAAACTGGGACGAAGTTGATTCCGCTATCGCTGACCTTCCCAAATACGACTGGCTGATTTTCACAAGCGCAAATGGAGTTAATCATTTCTTTCAACGTCTTTGGGAATTGGGGAAAGATGCCCGTTTGTTAGCGAATGTTCAAATTGCTTGTATTGGCCCCGCCACTGCAAATTCGCTCGAAAAACATCATCTTCATTGTGATCTGGTTCCCAATGAATATCGAGCCGAAGCATTATCGGAAAAGCTCAAACCGCTTGTTTCCGGAAAAAAATTACTTTGGCTTCGTGCAAGCAGGGGAAGGGATGTTTTACCGAAAGAAATGACAGAAGCAGGCGCTCAGTTAGACCAAATAGTTGTCTACCAGAATTTAGATGCTGAACCTTCAACCTATTCTGAGAGTCTGTTAAATGAAATGGGAAATCTGGACTGGATCGGGGTGAGCAGTCCCTCCATTGCAAGAAATCTAGTTTCTGTTTTGCCTGAAGCGGTACGAAATAAATTGGGAAAAAGTGTTCACCTTGCAAGCATTAGCCCGGTGACCACTGCTGCTTTAGAGGAATCAGGGTTGAAACCAACCTGTGAAGCGGTTGATTATACCTGGGACGGAATATTGGCTGCGATTGTGAATGCAGAGAACAAGAACTGAAAAAGAACATGATAAACAGGGAAATAAAAATCAGAGAAAAGGACCTGACAGGGCACAATCAATAATCTGGATGAAAATTCACTGAAACCGGTGGAAATTTAAGTTCTGTGATCAGGAAATGACTTGGCGGGAAAACTGATTGTTGATACAATCCGCGATCTGCGGTTTTCTAAATCCCAATATTTTTTGCCTGCCCATTAATTTATTGCCTGGTAGTGTAACGGTAGCACGAGTGACTCTGAATCATTTAGTGAAGGTTCAAATCCTTCCCGGGCAACTTTGAAACCCTTTTAGTCGCAATGGTTTATGGCGATTGGAAGGGTTTATTTTTTGCCAATATATTGGCGTTTATTTATTTTGCCAACTTTTGGTGCTTTTAGGCATTCTCGTTTTCTCACTTTCCCGCTTTCTAAGACACCACCACTTGAAACAATCGACCCATCAACACAAGCCTATCTCAGCCTGTTCCAAAAGCATGGACAGGCTTTTTTAACAGGCTTTAACATGCTAAATTGAGACCGAAAGGAAACCTAAAATGGCAAAACTCAACCCCCACAAACTGACCCGTCGAGAAAAACAGATCATTGACATCATCTACCGACTGGAGACAGCAAGCGTCCAAAATGTGATTGATCAAATGGACAACCCGCCCAGCTATTCAGCTATCAGAGCACTAATGCGAATCATGGAAGAACGAAGCTACATCAAGCACAAAAAACAAGGTGCAAAATAT
>JAJRVU010000394.1 GCA_024277145.1 Planctomycetota bacterium | reverse complement strand
GTCATTGTTGTGGAGCATGATGAAGAGACAATGCGAGCTGCGGATCACATTGTCGATTTTGGTCCCGGTCCCGGTGTTCGTGGGGGAGAAGTTGTTGCAGAAGGAACCCTTAAAAATATTCTGGATGAACCTCGTAGCGTGACAGGTCAATTCCTTTCCGGCAAACAGATTATTGAAGTTCCCACGGAAAGAAGAAAACCGGGGAAGAACCAGATTAAAATTACGGGGGCAACTCACAATAATCTTAAACAGGTGGATGCAGAGTTTCCGTTAAAAACATTTATTTGCGTGACAGGTGTGAGCGGTTCCGGAAAAAGTTCACTGGTGAATGACATTCTCTGGCAGGTTCTCAATAAGAAAGTGAATCAGGGAAAGGGATCTCCCGGAAAACACAAACGAGTTTCGGGATTGAATCATCTGGATAAAGCCATTGATATTGATCAATCGCCAATTGGTCGAACGCCTCGGTCTAATCCTGCAACTTATGTGAAATTGTTTGATGAGATTCGCAAATTGTTCAGTGATTTGCCGGAAGCCAAAGTTCGGGGATACAAGCCGGGGCGATTCAGCTTTAATGTTTCCGGCGGGCGATGTGAATCTTGCGAAGGTTATGGTTCCAATAAACTGGAAATGGATTTTCTGGCGGATGTCTGGGTGACATGCCCTGTCTGCTCGGGTAAACGGTTCAGTCATGAAACATTGGAAGTCCGGTACAAAGGAGCCAGCGTTGCAGATATCCTTGATATGGATGTTCAACAGGCATTGGTCCATTTCAAGAATCAGCCCCGGATTAAAAATCTGCTTCAGACTTTACACGATGTCGGACTGGACTATTTAAAACTGGGGCAACCTTCGCCAACACTTTCCGGTGGAGAAGCACAACGAATCAAGCTGGCGCGTGAATTGGGAAAACGCTCGACCGGGAATACAATCTACCTTCTTGATGAACCGACAACCGGGCTTCATTTTGCAGATATCCAGAAACTTCTCGAAGTTCTTCATGGATTTGTTGATGCAGGAAATACCGTCCTGGTAATTGAACATAATCTGGACGTGATTAAAACGGCGGACTGGGTGATTGATCTTGGTCCGGAAGGTGGAGCAGGGGGTGGAACGGTCATTGTAAGCGGTACCCCTGAAGAGATTGCAGGATGTCCCGATTCCTATACAGGCGAGGCGCTTCGTGAAGTTCTTCCTTCAATCAAAAAGAAGGGCAAAAGAAGAAAGAAGATTTCAGCAAAAAAAACAGCCTATTCCAAAACAAAGGGACATTTCGGTGCTCGCTGGCAGATCGCTTCAGCCAGTCAAACGTCCAGAGGAAATGGATCGCATAAAAATATTATTGTTCAAGGGGCAGGGCAACATAACCTGAGGGATGTGGATGTTAAAATTCCCAGAAATAAAATGAGTGTCTTTTGTGGACCGAGTGGTTCAGGAAAAACATCCCTTGCAATGGATACTCTTTATGCGGAAGGACAAAGGAGATATGTTGAATCTCTTTCTTCTTACGCTCGCCAGTTCCTCGGTCAAATGCCCAAACCGAAGGTTGACCATATTCACGGACTTTCTCCTTCCATTGCGATTGAACAAAAATCAACCGGCCATACTCCCCGCTCAACAGTCGGAACCGCTACTGAAATTTATGATTATTTGCGTGTTCTTTTTGCAAGACTCGGAACAATGTATTGCCCGGATTGTTTGATTCCGGTGGAATCTCAAACAACGGATCAGGTGATTGAGCAATTAATGGATCTCAAAAATGGAACGAAGCTCATGATTCTTTCCCCGCAGGAAATAACTGTGGGGCAGAAATACGAAGCACTCTGGGAACGACTTCAATCGCAAGGATTCCTGAGAGTTCGTATTGATGGAACCACTTATCGCCTTGAAGATGTTCCTGACATCAACCGCAGGCGAAAACATCAGGTTGAAATTGTGATTGACCGGATTACAATTTCAGAAAAAGGGCGCTCCCGTGTTGCAGATTCTGTGGAGATGGCCTTTGATCTGGGAAAAGGAATGCTTCATGTTGCGTGGTGTGACAATGAAATCGAAGAGCCTGATTGGAAAGTTCAACCGTATAGTCTTTTCCATGCGTGCAAAGAATGTGGTCGCAGTTTTGAAGAACTAACGCCCCATCAATTTTCATTCAACAGTCCTCTTGGATGGTGTGAAGCATGTGACGGACTCGGCGTGGAACAGGGAACGAACCTGACTCGTCTAATTTCTGACCCTTATCTTTCGATTAATGAAGGAGCGATCAACGCCTGGCCAGATTTATCCAAGCAACCTTTGTTTAAGAAAATGCTTAAAGCGGTTGCAAAACAATATCATATTTCACTTGATACCTCGTATATCCATCTTGAGCCGGAGCAGCAACGTATTATTCTTTATGGTACGGGCGAAAAATGGATCTCCCTCGATAGAAAAGGTCTGTTAAAATTCCAATATAAAGGATTGTTTCCCGCGATTGAGGAAGCGTCTCGTGTTTCCTACAGTTACCGAAAGAAATTTCAGGATCTTGTCGGGGAAATTCCCTGCTCGTGGTGTCATGGAAGCAGGCTGAGAGAAGATGCTTCCGCTGTCCGTTTTCAAAACAAAACAATCCACCAGATATGTGAATTGTCCCTACAGGAATCTTTAAACTTTTTAAAGAATATCAAACTGGATAAAATTCAGAAACGGATTGCAAGTGATCTTCTTTCTGAAGCAATCAGCAGAATTTCCTTTCTTGTTGAAGTGGGGCTAGATTATCTTTCCCTTTCTCGCCCGCTTCCCACATTGTCTGGCGGGGAAAGTCAGCGAATTCGTTTGGCTGGCCAGATTGGCCGCGCATTAACAGGAGTTCTTTATGTGCTTGACGAGCCGACAATCGGTTTGCACCAGCGCGATAATGAACGATTGATTCAGGCATTAACACGATTAAGAGATTTGGGAAACACCCTGATTCTGGTAGAGCATGATCGGGATGTCTTGAAGTCTGCAGATCGCCTTTACGATTTTGGTCCCGGCGCTGGCCGATTGGGAGGGCATGTTGTTACAGAAGGTTCTCCTGCTCAGGTTTCCAAACTAAAAAATTCTTTAACCGGGCAATACCTCAGTAATCAAAAAATGATTCCGATTCCAAAAAATCGCCGAATGGATGCAGCAAGTCCGGAACAGGTTCCACCCGGCGGGGGATGGATTGAACTTCTTGGAGCAAAACAGCATAACCTTCGAAATGTTGATCTGAGAATTCCGTTGGGAACCTTCGTGGCAATTACTGGCGTGAGTGGTTCCGGGAAAAGTTCCCTGATTGAAGATACATTAGGAAAAGCGCTTTCGCGAATATTGCATCGCTCCAAAGTGATGCCCGCGCCCTATGATGAATTGATTGGGCTGATGCATGTGAATAAAGTGATTACGGTTGATCAGCAGCCTCTGGGAAGCACACCGTCATCCAACCCTGCAACTTACACCGGCGTTTTTGATCATATCCGCGATCTGTTTTCCCGACTGCCTGAATCCAAAGTGAGAGGGTACCGCCCCGGTCGATTCAGTTTTAACCGTTCTGGCGGACGTTGCGATGATTGTGAAGGGAATGGCCAGAAATGTATCGAAATGCATTTCTTACCTGACGTCTGGATTGAATGTGATACTTGTCACGGAAAAAGATATAATCAGGAAACGTTATCTGTTAAGTATCGTGGACATAGCATTGCGGATGTGTTGGAACTCTCCATTGGTCAGGCGTTGGAACTGTTTGAGAACATACCGAAAATTCGTGGCTACCTTGCAACCCTTAGCGCCATCGGGCTTGATTACCTGACGTTAGGGCAATCCGCACCAACGTTATCGGGGGGAGAAGCGCAGCGGGTGAAACTGGCATCGGAATTAGCCAGACCAAGCACCGGCAAGACAATTTATTTACTGGATGAACCGACAACCGGACTTCATTTTGACGACATTGCAAAACTTCTGAAGGTTTTAAACAGTCTGGTTGAAGCAGGAAACACGGTTGTTGTGATTGAACATAATCTTGATGTGATTAAAACTGCGGACTGGATTGTTGATGTCGGACCGGAAGCGGGAAGTGAAGGAGGATGGATTGTTGCCCAGGGAACGCCGGAAGAGATTGTCGAACATTATCTCAAGCAGAAGAAAAAAACGAACAGGACAAAAGGTTCTTTAATGCCTTCTCATACAGGAGCATTTCTTGAAGAAATTCTTGCCAAAGGAATTCATGCAGAAATTGAAGTTCTGGATAGAAAAGAACTAACACGCAAAAAAGAGGGGGATTTGGAATTAAGAGAGATTGGTCGCGATGCAAAAATGCCCTGGCAAGCCGATGGGGAACGCTGGCATACAGAAGAGAGACTTTCTCATCAGGGGAAACCGTGTCGATGGGATGGAAAAGCTCTTCAATTGGTGATTGATCATCTTGAACAAGGTGATGACCTTGCAGAAGTCAACTGGAACGACCGATCTGTTGTTGAAATCAAAGCCAAACATAAACAGGGAAGCTGGTTCCTCCATGCGATGACAGCTGATGAATGGTTACTGACTTTAAAATTTCGCGTGAAGAAAAATTCCTTTGATCAGAAAGAATTAAGAAAACGATTTCCTTTTAAACCTCTCGATCAGATTGATGAGCTTCCTGTTTATAAACGAACACAACGAGTCCGGGCTAAAAATCGAAAAGGTCCATGGCAGGAAGTTTCCATCGCCATTCATTGGTTGAAAGAAATTGACACCCCTGAATTTCTTCAATTTCTGGATGAACTCAAAACTGCGTTTCTGGCTGAAACAAACAAACAGCAAGTTAATCCGGAAAGCTTGATGCCCTGGAAAGTTCTCAAGCGAAAATGGCATCTTTCCCGGAAAGGGTTTCCAAGTGGTAAAAGAGTCAGCTGGAAAGCAGAGACTTTGGATGCCTTATTTGATTTGCTGTTAAAATATGTTCCTGAAGAAAAGGTCGACTGGACAGGCAAGCAGCTTGCTACCTTTAATAAAAAAACAAAGTCGGATGTTTGGGCAACGGTTAATAGCAAACGTCGAGCAGGAATTGATTTACAATTATACGGGCCAGCAGACCGTTATGCGTTGGGGCGAATTAGTCGATTCGGGAAAGAGCAGGAAATCTCGAATACTAAAGATGGACGACAGATGATTAAAATCAGGTTCACGGAAAAGAAACTGATGAATGACCCTGAATTCAAAAAATTCCTGAAAGAGCATTTGAAACAGAAGTAACCGGCTTGAATTTGAATTTTGAAATTTTCAGGAATATTTTCTGAAGGATCAGTTTTGTCGTTTAACAATAATCATGGAAATATCATCAGGAGGATGCTCTTCAGGGTGAAAATTATTGACTGCTTCCCGGACATTGGAAAGAATTGTTTCGGTAGATTCCTCATGGCATTTTGAAATCAACGCTTCCAATCGGTCGCGAGCAAATATTTCATCGTTTTTATTCTTGAGTTCAATCACTCCATCGGTTGCTAGTATTAAAAGGTCTCCCTGTTCCAGTTTTATAGGTGTTGCTTCGGGAATATCAAGATCCACAATAAAACCCATGGGCGGGCAGGTTGTTTCCAAGTGGTGGAAAGTGTTTGTTTTGCATTGGTAATGTAAAGCAGGACCGTGACCAGCATTGGAATAATTAAACAGGTGTTTTTCAGGATCAAGTGCCCCTAAAAGGAAAGTAATGAAACGGCCTTCCTGCAAATCGGGTGCAATCGATTCTGCAATCATCGATAACAGAACTTCAGGGGTGGAACCTGTTTTCTGGAGAACGTGAACCATCGCGCGAACTGAAGCCATGATCAGGCTGGGACCAATTCCATGTCCGCTGACATCACCCATCACAATTCCGAGACGTTCATCATCGAACTCGATAAAATCGTAGTAGTCGCCACTGACTGCTTCAGCAGGTTCCCACCAAGTCGAAAGTTCATACCCTTCTACAATTGGTGTTGATTTCGGAAGGAAACTTCCTTGAATGGTTCGACCCATTTCGATATCAATTTCCATCAGGTGAGTTTTACGTATGTGATCAATCAAGATTGCTCGTTCCAGCGCAGAAGCTGCATGCATCGCAAAGCATTGAACCAACTGCTCATCAAATTCATCAAACTGCTGTTCGTTTCCTTTATTCATTAACTGCAAAACGCCAAGCAGTCTGCCTTCATGAATTGAAATGAGGGGAACCGCCAGGATGTTTCTGGTTTTGAATCCTGTTTTTTTATCGAAAGAGGAATCCCAACGGGCATCAGAAAAAGGGATGGGGATATTGGCCAGTTTTCTTCTTCGGGCAACCCAACCTGCAATACCTGCATCAATCGGGAGTCGGATTTCTTCAATCTCCAATTCCGTGACCATCCGGGTGTAAAGTTGATTCCGGTCGGAATTGTATAGAAAAAGGCTTGCGCGCTCGCAATCGAGCGCATCACACACTTTTGAGGTAATTGTATTGAGAACTTCATCGAGATCATGTAACGACGCGAGTTTACAAGTTGTTTCAATTAAACGACTTGAACTCTTTAGTAGTTTCTGAAGTTGATCAGTATCTTGCGGTAAATTGTCCATGGTTCCCGATTGGCCCGCATTAAGTGATTGATGTTTTGTTAATGTTTTCATATCTCTTAATACGTATTGACCAGAAAATTATTACATATAATCGCTTATTTAATGGTCAGAATCTCAATATACCAAAGAATCCGGGCACAAAACAGACATTTTATATGCTTGCAGTCTGATCTTTCCAGAGATGTATTTAGCATCCGTTATAATCGTTGCTCCAGCCACTCCGGTTCGACAAAACGTTTTAAATGCCTGTGGAACGCTTTGATGACTTTCTCCTGCTCTGCTTTTTCGAGTGTGGAAATCAGCTTATGATTTTCATTATTGATAAAGCCATCCAATTCCAGATGAATGGTCCACTGCTGTTCTTTTCCCGTTTGGTTCATTTGGTCCATAAGTCGTTTCCCCCAGACGATCCCGAATGAATCAAGAAATTCAAACCAGATGGATTGCATAGGAAATTGGTTTGCTATTCCATTTTTTTCCGAGGCTGCTTTTTGTTTCATCCTGAAAACCAATGCAATCAAAAGGAATGTCGCCCAGATTCTTGATGAGTTTTTTCCCGGCAGGATTTCAGGAACTGATTCTGAATAGGGAGCTATTAACAGAATCAGAATACAAGCCAAAGTAAAAACGGAAGAGGTATGTTTCGTTCCGAAATAATTTCCGAGGCCCATCACCATGACAATACAAAAGCCTGTCATTGTAGGGGTGTCCATAAAAAATGAGACAGGAACCCATTCGTTTCCCCACTGCCTGATCGCAGAAATTTCCAGGACAAGACAAAGCGGGAGAATAATAAACCAACCCCAAACCTTTGAACCAGGTTTTCGGGCTCCGAGGACAGCAATAAAAGGGCAAAGCACCAATACAGTTACCAGATACCAGAGATGATCCAGAACCCCGTCTGCGATGGATAAATTCGGCAACCTGAGAATCCAGGCCACTGCCCAGAGACCTATTCCAGCTAACCCCCACTTTATTGGTCCGGTTAAAGTTGTTCCAGAGAGCGCATGGTGAGACTGAATCATGATTCTGGATGCGAAGAGTAAGCATGCCAAGCCAAAAAGCGAGATCAAAATATCCAGAATACTTACCTTTCTTTCATTGCTCTTATGAGGATTGAATCTGTCAGAATGTCATATGAGAGCCAGAATTCACGTTCGAACCCTGTTAATAAGTTCAGACAGAGTAAAAAACCAAAATATCGTAAAAAACCAAAATATCGTCTTTATGGAGGAGTGGAAAGAGCCAACTCACTCTTGAATTGTTCTTCTTAAGATAAGCCTGAATCAAGGTTAAGCGGGTTTCGCTGATTATAAGGCATGAATTATTACGGCAATCGTTAAAACCTACTCCAGATCGCCATAACACGCTTATTTACCATCTTGCTTATAGCTCTCATTCTGACATATGTCGAAGAAAATGAAAGCGTTACCCATACAGGTAAATAAATGGTGAACTCCTAAAAAGACTTTGGACAATACGTCCCTGATTTCAATTGGAGTTCCTGATTAAAAAAAAATTCATGAACGAGGAGATGTTTGGTATGAAATGGTTAACTTTAACTGCTGCCATGATGGTTTGTAGTGTCAGTGCAAATTCTGCTGACGCTGGACTGTTTGGCTTTATGAAACACAATAGCTGTTCAAGCTGTTGTTCAGAACCCACATGTTGTGCACCAGAACCAACTTGCTGTGCACCTGCTGCACCAAGTTGCTGTGCACCAGTCGAATCTTGCTGCAAAAAACCTAGCTTCCTAAAACGACTTTTCAGTCACAAAAACCGATGCAACTCTTGCTGTGCACCAGAACCTACTTGCTGCGCACCAGCTGCACCTACATGCTGTGCTCCTGCTGCACCAACATGCTGCGCACCAGAACCAACTTGCTGTGCACCTGCTAATCCTTGCTGCAAAAAACCTTGCTTCCTGAAACGACTTTTCAGTTTCAAGAAGCATAACCGATGCAACTCATGCTGTGCACCAGAGCCTACTTGCTGTGCACCAGCTGCACCAACATGCTGTGCTCCTGCTGCTTCATCTTGCTGCAACTAAGAGAGACTTCTATGATAACTCATAGAAAAAAACGACAAAATCACCGAGCATATGGACTGCTGGTTGTCTCGACAAGAAGGCGCCAACCTCAGACTGCTTGCTTTCCATTACTCGTTGTGAATTTTAAAAAGAGAGTTCTCTACAGATGACCATGAGCCTGGTATGCTATGGAATCTGTTCGATAAGCCTCTTATATATCTATATCCTGTTTACGGAAGAAATTTCTTAAGGCAGGTATTTATGACGAGCCAATATTTAATTGACATCAACGATACTTATCTGAGAGATAGATTCAAGAATATCATCAAGACGAAGAAATTCAATCTGTCTTCCTGAAACAGACGCTTATACACGACCTAAGGTGGTGGCTTCATGACGAAGTTGCCACCTTTTTTTGTACGCTATTAAAATAAGTTACTGTTTAACTATTTTGATTGAGTCGATCAAAAACGTTAAAGGCGAGGTCCTTACTTTTTTCGATGTGATGTGCCATGATATTTCGCGACTGATCCCTGCCACCTTGAAGAATGGTTTCCAGAATTTTCTTATGTTCCAGCCAGACGCTCATCAGCAGTTCGCTATCTACGATGATATGAGCTAAACAGCTTAACTGGATCAGGATTCGTGAACTGGAAATGGTTTTAATCATCTGCTTATTTTTTGTTGAGTGCAGGATGATCGAATGGAATTCAATATCAAATTCAGAAAGACGGTCTTTCACTTCTGATTCACAGGAATCAAGGCTTTCGCCGTTCTCTTTGACCAGGTGAATAGCAGTTTCAACAATTTCGTTTAACCGAAATCGATCCGGCTGGGAAAGATTGGAACCTGCATGCTATGCAGCATACTGTTCAATGGCAAGTCGAAGGTCAAACAGATCTCCCAATTCCGATCGGGTAAATTTTTTGACAATAGTTCCATAGCGTGGAACCTGAATTAACATCCCTTCAGATTCCAATTGCCTGATTGCGCTGCGAACCGGTGTTCTGCTAATTCCAATTTTTGTCGCAAGAGACTGTTCCGAAACACGCTGGCCAGCAGTTAAATCTCCTGAAAGAATCTGACCTTGAATTTTCTCGTAAGCTTTTTCCCGGAGAGTATTATATTGCATCGTGTTTATCATGTTTTGCTCAACAACAATTTGGTTCGCTTGTATTAATGTATGGGATACTTGTGTCTACTTATTATTGCCAACATTAACAGGGAACATCAATCCTCATTTTTCTACATCTAGCAACTTCTCAAAAATTTGCCTGGCAGTTTCAATCTGTTTTATTTGTAGAAACGCTCTAATGTTTAAAATGGCGACGGCCGGTGAAGATCATTGTCATTCCATGTTCGTTGCATGCTTCGATCACCTGATCATCATTTCTGGAACCACCCGGTTGAATAACCGCTTTAATTCCGGCTGCTGCTGCTTCGTCTACGCCATCACGGAATGGGAAGAATGCATCTGAACCGACAACGCCTCCTTTGCTTCGACCGTCTGATTTATGGGCTGCAATGAATGCAGAATCCAATCGACTCATCTGGCCAGCACCCGTGCCGACAAGTTGACCATTAATTGCATAAACAATGGCATTCGATTTCACATGACGGCAAACAGTCCAGGCAAATTTAAGATCAATCCATTCCTGTTCAGTCGGTTCTCGTTTTGTGGCCACTTTCCATTCATCCTGTGGATCAGCTTGGTCATCCCGATCCTGAAGCAGGAGGCCGCCGGTGACTCTTCTGTATTCCAAACTGGGAGAACTTTTCATGGAATAACCGGAACTGGTCATCAGCCGAACATTATTTTTCCATTTGGGAATGGTTGTCAGCATTTTAAAAGCTTCTTCATCAAAAGAAGGGGCGATGATCGCTTCGATAAATCGGTTCGGTTCGCAAAGCAGCTCAACCGTTGCAGTATCAACAGGACGATTAAAACCGATAATGGAACCAAATGCGCTGATGGGGTCACCCGCATAGGCTTTGGTGAATGCTTCTGATAAAGACTCTGCGATGGCACAACCACAAGGGTTTGTATGTTTAAGAACAACAGCTGCAGGCTGCTCGAAGTCCCGTGAAATGGAAAGAGCAGAATCGAGATCAAGAAGATTATTATAGGAAAGCTCTTTTCCGTGAAGCTGTTCTGCAGAAGCGAGCGATGTAGGATCAGGATTTTGTTCCACGTAAAAAGCTGCTGCTTGATGCGGGTTTTCGCCATATCGAAGGTTTGATTTTTTCACCAGATTAATGGAGAAGTTTTGGGGAAATGATTCCGCTTCCTCATTTTTATTTCCTGAAGTAATTTCAGCCATGTAATCAGCGATGGCCCGATCATACTTTGCGGTCATTTCAAAAGCAGCAGCGGTTAACTGTCTTCTGGTTTCAAGAGTGAGTTCACCTTTTTTTAGTTCATCCAACACAAGTTGATACTGTGAAGGTGCAGTGACTATTCCGACATAAGCATGATTTTTTGCTGTGGAACGAACCATGCTCGGACCACCAATATCAATCTGCTCAATAGCTTCTTCAATGGTGACACCCTCTTTGGCAATCGTTTGCTCAAAAGGGTAGAGGTTACAGACGACAATTTCAAAAGGAATTATGCCGTGCTCTTTAATGGCAATGGCATCACTTTCCAGATCAGGACGTCCCAAGATTGCTCCGTGAACTTTGGGATGTAAGGTTTTGACCCGGCCATTCATAATTTCAGGAAAACCGGTGTATTCTGAAATGTCCATGACTGGAATGTTTTCTGATTCCAGTTTTTTTCGGGTTCCACCTGTTGAAATGATTTCAAAACCGAGTTCAACCAACCCTTTGATAAAAGGGGACAAATCTGTTTTATCACTCACACTCACAAGGGCTCTTCGGGGAAACGAATCGCTCATCAAACATTCCTTTTTCTCGGTATTAAGGATCAATAATCATTGGAAAGATTGATCTTACCGCAGTTGAAAAAGGGGGTCAACTGCCTCGGACTGAGAGAAAAAATGTCTACCGAAATTGTTTAGATCAGGTGGGTTAAAACACCAAAATCTTAAAATTTCTTAGAGATTAGATTGGTCACGGATGAAAAAGAAATCAGTTCTCGTCAGTTTTTTCCTTCTTGGGTTCGATTGCTTCTTCATCGACAAATGTCGGCAGGATTGGCTGTTTTTCTGGTCTTAAGTGATAAGTGGGAAATTCCGTTCCTATTTCTCGTACCGAGACAACCAGACCATTGTTGGCAGCCAGAAAAATTCTATCGGTTAATGCATTTGCATAGAGAATATTATAATTTTCCAGGTAAGCACTTCCCAGGATCTTACCTGTTTCTCTTGCGAGAGCGATCAAGCGAGAATTACTGTCAGCAATATAGACTTTGGATTTGCTTGCAGCGAGGAATTTTTTTCCTTCCGGTTGCCACCAGAGTTCACTCCCGGTTTCTGCATGAAGACAGAGTACCCCACCAGAACTTGGAAAGAGATACAGGTTTTGTCCTACAACAATGGGTTTATGGTTGATGAGATCAACGGTCGTGAATTCCCATTGGATTGACCGTTTTTCAACATTTACACAGTAAAATTTAAGATCTTCTGTAGCAGCATACAAAAATTCCTGAAACTGCCCTAATGGAGCAGAAAAACGAGCATCTGTTTCCATTTGAAAATTCAGTCTTCTGTCAGATGAAGAGACGGAATAAAGGGATTTATTCGTGGAGACGAAGTTGATAGTGTTTCCAATTGAAATTGCTGATGTTGGAACACGCTCTGACGTGTTGTATCTCCAGACGATAACATTATTAGACCATTGTGGTAACAAGTTATTTCTATAGAGTTTTTCAATTTCTTTCAGACTTAAAGCATATACGCTTCCATCAAAACCTGTCGTGTAGACATGCTTATCATCAACTAAAATTGGGGAAGAAGGAATACGGGGTAACCTGACTTCAAACACTCGATCACCCGTTCTGTAATCTAGTGCATAAAGAAATGAACCTGCTGTAAACATGGCATATTTTTTATTAGAGACAACCCGAGTGTTTGGTTGATTGGGTAACCCGACCTGATTCACCCAGAGTTTTTTCCCTGTTTCAGAATCAAAAGCAGAAATATCTCCTATGGAAGATAATGTGTAGCAACGTTTTTCATCGACAGAAACATGCGTCAGGCTGGAAACCCGACGGACAATGTTAGCCTGATTCCACCATGCTCGT
>JAJRVU010000393.1 GCA_024277145.1 Planctomycetota bacterium | reverse complement strand
TCAATTTCGTGGAATTCATGATATCCTACAAACAGGCGAAAAAACGTCCATACTTATTTCCTCAAAAATGAGGGATTAATAGAGGAAGCCTTATGATAATCACAATAAGATCCTTGTTGTTGAAGACAGCAGTGTCGTAAAAAAAATAATCGAGCGGTCCCTGAGTTCATTGAATCTGGAATTAGATTTCGCATCGACTGCAAAAAAATGTTTAGAATTACTGAGAAATAATTCTTATACCTTTATGCTACTGGATTATCAGTTACCAGATCAAAATGGACTTCAGATTTTGGAGTCCTTGAAAAATGATAACTATAAAATTCCATTTATCATGATGACTGCATGTGGTGATGAAAAAGTTGCAGTCGAAGCGATGAAATATGGCGCGATGGAATACGTCATAAAAGATTCAGCTCTTCAAGAGAGACTTCCTGATTTGATAAGTCAATCTATTCAGAAGATTTATGCAAATCAGATTCTCGAAGATATCGAACTGAAATATCAGGAATCGAATGAACGCACTCAATTGATTATTGACACTGCTGCGGATGCATTTATTTCTGTTTCAATGGATGGAATTATAATGGAGTGGAATCGTGAAGCCGAAAATGTATTTGGCTGGATGAGAGAAGAAGTTCTCGGCTCTATCATGATTAATGAACTCATTCCCGAAAATACCAGAAGTGAAATTAACAAGATTACTGAATCTATCATTAACGAAGACATCGATATTGAGAAATTGAATAATCGGTGTTTTCATACAAAACTTAAATGCAGGTCCGGGAAAGAAATTCCTGTTGAGGTTTCATCCACAATAATTAAAAGCCATGGAATATGGGTAACTAACGCATTTGTTCGAGACATTTCGAATCGAAAAAAAATGGAATCTCGCCTTGTACAATCTGAAAAAATGGCATCGCTTGGACAGTTAGCTGCAGGAGTTGCTCACGAAATTAATAATCCAATTGGATTTGTTTCCAGTAACGTAAAAACGCTTTCAGAATATATTGATGTGTTCAAGCTATTACTTGAAAAATATCAATCTTATTCAGATTGCGTAAATCAAGGTGACCAGGAATTACAAAATAAATTAATCAAGGAAATTAATGAGTTAAGAGAGCAAGAAGATATCGAAAGCATTATTGAAGATACTTCTGATTTATTAAAGGAATCGGACGATGGGTTAATCAGGGTAAAGGATATCGTCCTGAATCTCAAATCATTTGTACGACTGGATGAGACAGGTTCAATTGAAGCCAACATTAATGAATGCATTGAAGCAACACTTAAAATTGTCTGGAATGAATTAAAATATAATTGCGAAATTGTAAAGGAGTATGGAGAACTTCCTATGCTTCAATGTGTTCCAGGTCAGCTCAACCAGGTATTTATGAATTTATTGGTGAATGCTTCTCATTCCATTAAAGAAAATGGAATCATTACAATTCAAACAGAAGCAACAAGTTCAGAAATTATAATCAGGATTATTGATACTGGTGAAGGAATTCCGGAGGAAAATCTCAAAGAGCTTTTTACACCATTTTTCACCACAAAACCAGTTGGCCAAGGGACTGGACTGGGGCTATCGATTTCATACGGGATAGTCGAAAAACATAACGGAAGAATTGATGTAGAATCTAAAGTTGGTAAAGGTAGTTGTTTTACAATCCACTTACCATTGAACAATAGTAACGAATAAAAAGAAAAACAAAAATGATATCAGAAATTCAAATACCAGAAAACACCGAGTCATCCGAAAAACTTAAAATCGCTTTAATTGATGATGAAGAAAATATACTTAAATCTCTTCAAAGAGTTTTTCGAAAGTGCGATTTTGAGATAATGGCGACAACTTCACCAGAAGAACTTTTTGAATTTATTGAAAATAATGAAGTGGCTTTGATTCTTTCAGACCAAAGGATGCCCGAGATGGAAGGGACCAAGGTACTTGAAAGAATTAAGGAGATTTCGCCAGACACTTTTCGAGCAATGTTAACCGGTTACGCTGATAAAGATTCTGCAATCAATGCAATTAACCAAGGTTCTGTTTCGCGTTATTTAACCAAGCCCTGGAACGATGATACATTAAAATTAGAAGTTGAAAATGGTATAAAATCTTATCGTTTAAAAAAAGAGTGTGATCGATTGCAGGATATTACAATCAAACAAAATAAGGAACTTCAGGATTTAAACGAGAACCTGGAAAAGCGAGTTGAGGAGAGGACTGCAAAGGTATCAGTGTTAAACAGTGAATTAAAAGCAGGTTTTCTCAGTTGTGTTAAATTACTAGCGCAACTTTCTGAATTGCATAGCCCTGTGGTTGGAAGTCATTCAAAACGGGTAGCGGCAATTTCCAGTGAAATTGCCAAAAGAATGAACATCGAACGGGAGGAGCATTTTTATATCAATGCTGCTGCAATGCTCCATGATATAGGAAAAATCGGTATATCAGCACAAATTATTAACAAACCAGTTTCTATTCTAACAGTCAAAGAAAAAGAAGAATATGAAAATCATTCAGTACAAGGTGAGCTAATTGTAAAAATGGTTCCGAATTTACAAGAGTCTGCTAAATTGATCAGGCATCATCACGAGAATTATAATGGTACAGGATTTCCTGAAAAACTTTCTTGTGACAATATTCCCCTCGGTTCAAGAATTATCGCAGTATCAGATGCGTATGATCGAATTCTATATAATCGGGAAATGTTTCAAACTGTTACTCCAGAAATAGCTTTACAAAAAGTAAGTGAATTATCCGGTAGTATATTGGACCCTGATATTACAAAAATATTACATGAAATTGTGAGTACTAATAAAATACAAAATCCCTTTATCACTATTTTATTGTCTGATTTAAAATCAGGAGTGATTCTTGCAGAAGATTTAATAGATGGAAATGGTTTATTATTGCTTCCTAAAAACATCCCTTTAGGAGATGAACAAATAGAAAAGGTTATTTCTTATGATTCCCTCAATGCAAGCCTTGAAGAAATCAGTGTTTATCGAGAGTCTTATCATCCGGAAGTGAACAGTGATAAAGAAGAAATCAAGCACGAACAGTCTAGCAGCCCAAGTTAAGTTGAAAAACTATGATTGGGTATAATCTGATTTACTTAAGAAATGATCTGGCTTCTATAGGAAAACAAATTGCCTGTTTGAAGAAGTATTGTCTTTCAGCAGGTGATGCGTTTTATTCCTCTTTCATTTCAAGAAGATTCAGGCAGGCAACCACGTCTTGTGAACCGAGTTCCATTCTCTCAAATTCTTTTAATGCACCGTCGTAATCACCCATGTTAAATAACTTGACGGATTCGATTGCAGCTTTGTGGACGTTCATGTGTGGTTCATACAAGCTTTTATATGCATTGCTTTGAATGAATCTGGGTTCCGTTACGGAATCGTACCATTTTCCCAGTCGGCATTGATGATGGTCTGACAGTTCCGACTCAGCCAATTTGTTCTTCCCAACAAACATTTCAGCAAGACGTTTTTTCCATAGGAAATGGTCTGATTTAGCCAATTCAACAATCGCATCTTTAATTTCCATACCTTCAAATGCTTTGAATTTCTTGCTCAAAACCCCTTCAATGCTGCTGACTGCATTAATTGCTTTGGCGGTATTATTTTCACTTCGTTCAGATTTCTCTTTGATTTCGATAATGCTTTTGGTCACACCAACAGTGGCTTCATTCTGGTTGTCTATCCTTCTGGCGTTATCAGAAATTTTAGCTGAAACATTATCAACATGATTCACAATGGAGTTAATTTCCGATTCAACAACGTGCACTTGCTCCTGACTTTGACCAACATAGCTTAAAACTTCTCCAAAATCCGTTTGCATTTTTTTAACTTCTTTTTGGATTGAGCTTACGATCTTTCCAATGTCGTCAGAAGCATTGGCTGAATGTTTCGCCAACTCTTTCACTTCGTCTGCAACAACTGCAAATCCTCTTCCAAATTCACCTGCACGTTCTGCTTCAATTCGAGCATTCAATGAAAGCAGATGTGTTTGTGATGAAATGGAAGTGATGACATCCAGAATTTGTCCAATTTCTGAAGATGCAGATGCGAGGCTTTCTACAGTATCTGTTGTGCTTTGAACAGAATTTGTGACGTTCTTCATTTTAGAAATGCAGTCCGTTAATGAAGCCTGTCCAAGCTGGGTCGATTTTTTGACGTCAATAATATTTTCATTAACATCAGTCATCGATTGGGAAATTTCTCTTGAGGTGACTGATAATTCCTCTGCAGCACTTGCTATGGTTTGAGAGTGACTATGAATATCTTTGATATCTCCTGAGACAAATGAGACTGCAGCCATTGAATCACTCGCCATCGAAGAGAGCATGACAGTGTCTTTCAGGTCTGATTGCGCATTGGAATGCATCTGGTTTAATAGATTTCTCAGTTCTTCAAAAACAACACCACTGCCTTTGATTTCTGCGCTAAGTTTCCCTTTAGAAATATTATGGATCATTTCAAGAATTTTGCTTTCCATTCCTGATTTACTTTCAGTAACAGGATCGGTTTGTGTTGTTTCATCGACAAGCATGTGGGAAAGTACTTTCTTAGACAAATCACAGAATACACGGGGCACAAAAAAAGTTAAGAATAATGTTGCTGGTATGAGAATATGAAGAGAATCAGGATATGTTCATCTACAATGTTTTTTCAATCTAATGCCTTGTCAAGACTGAGCCCTGTTGTGAATAAGGGGGTGGATGCGTAAGAACTCTAACACACTCCGTTGTCGTGCTTTATGCACTTTACCAACCCCAATTTTTAAATTTGACGAAACACCAATCCTCTTTTGACCTATCGAAACAGAGAGAGTTAGAGTCTTAATCTAATTTTCTATAAACAACGTTTTTGAAGTGATTAGAGTTATAACCTGTTAGATACACCTCAATATCTGTTGATTAAAATCGTTATATTCTACTTACATCTTGTAAATTGATAATTTTCCAATGAGTCATTCGTTCCTGATTTTCGGAATAATTACTCATATCAAGGGCAATATAATGCTTCTGGCATTATATTTTATCTTGTTAAAGCCATGTTGACATAATTTTGAATAAGTGATAAATAGATCCCACAGTTTGATTTAGTATTAAGTGAACTCCTATTCCATTTTGGACGTCCTGTCCACGGAGTTTGAACGATGATACGGTTACAAATCAAACTGCCTACCTGATTTTTACAATTCCCCAACAATCATTCCCTGAAACTGGAGTCGCTCATGCAAGGCGATCATCTTTCTATTAACGATGCGCAAAGTGAAAACCGTTCTGTCCCTTTCTTCAATTTAACTCAACAGTACGAAACAATCTCTTCTGAAGTATTGTCTTCTGTCAAAAGGCTTTTTTCTGAACAGAAATTTATTCTGGGTGAAGAGGTGGCTGAACTGGAAACTGAGATTGCAAAATATTGCGATTCTCGAGAAGCAATCGGTTGTGCATCAGGAACAGATGCATTGATTCTTTCATTGCTTGCTTTGGATATTGGTCCTGATGATGAAGTCATTACCAGTCCGTTTACATTTTTTGCAACAGCCAGTGCAGTTGCCCGGGTTGGCGCGACACCTGTTTTTGTTGATATTGATCCTGAAAGTTTCAATCTTGATCCACAAAAAGTAGAAGAAGCAATCTCGCCTCGCACACGTGCAATTATTCCTGTTCATTTATTCGGCCAATGTGCGGAAATGGAACCTCTCTGGAGAATTGCTGTTCGTAAAAGAATTTCCATTATTGAGGATTCATGCCAGGCGATTGGTGCAGAATATAACGGAAGACGTGCAGGAGTATTAGGTACGTTGAGTTGCTTTAGTTTTTTCCCGACCAAAAATCTCGGAGGAGCAGGAGATGGCGGGATGATCACAACAGACGATCATCTGCTTGCAGAACGGTTGAGAAAATTGAGAGTTCACGGAGAAACCAAGCGATACCATCATGAAGAAATAGGAATGAACAGTCGTCTGGATGCCATCCAGGCTGCAGTCATCCGAATCAAATTAAAAAAACTTGATGAGTGGACAGAATCTCGCCAAGAAAACGCGAGTCGATATGAAACACTATTCCGTAGTCAAAACCTTCTGGATGCAATTGAGCTTCCGACTGTGTTGCCTTCACGTGTGCATGTTTATAACCAGTATACAATTCGTGTTAAAGGTGGATTAAGAGATCAGGTATTAGAGACCCTTCAAAACAGAAATATTGGAGCGGGTCTTTATTATCCGATTCCACTTCATTTACAGGAATGCTTTTCTGATCTGGGTTATAAAACGGGTGATCTTCCTGAATCTGAAAGTGCTTCAAACGAAGTGATGTCTTTGCCGATATATCCTGAGCTGACTGAAAATGAGCAGGAGCAAGTTGTCAAAGCAATTTCCGTTGCATTAGGGCGTGCCAGAAATGAATCACCCATTTTAACACATCCCAAGTTCCATGATCGGCAGAATGCACGTCCACAAAACAAAGTTGCCTGAAGGGTTAATTTGAAGACAAACTCGGGTTTAACAAACAAATACTAGATTTCACTATACAAACAGCACCGGCTTGAACACCGGTGTTTTTTTGTGCTGTTTTCGCCGAAGACATAACGAATTCAAGAGCAATTTCAGGGTTTTGCAGGACACCTCTGACAAAAAGTATATCCTGAACAAAATAATTCACAAAAATAGTTGGTTGCACAACGCAATACTCTGTAAAATGCTTTAGACTGTTTTATCACTTTTCTTTTACATGTTCATGAAATTAGTAGCAGTACAACAGTTCTCAATTCTGAGGGAATTCAATCCGTTTTTGTTCTTAACAATCAAACATATGAAAATTATTATTCAATGTGATCGGTGCCATTCCATGTTGAAAGTTAAAAGAAAACTTTCACGTGGGAAATGCCCTCGTTGCGGAAACTTGTTTGAAACTTCAAATGCAGGCTTAGAAAACGAGCTGGAAGTTAATCAAATTGAACATGATACAGATATTTTCAGTAAAGCAGGTTTCGACACATCTGTTGATATTCCATGCACCGAACCAGACTCCCATCATCAATTACCAAAGAGTGCAAAACCAAATTCATTAAAGGCGAAAAGGAAGAAAACTCGTCAGCTTGTACTCCAATCTATTTTCAAGAAAGTACAAAGAGGGTTTCCAAAGGAATCAGTTGGAATCATTTATCGATTCAAAGTTGCTATTGTTGGATTGGCCATGCTGATGATTCCAGTTCTTTACCTGGGAGCGTTTTCTGCAATAGGATACTCTTTATTTCAATATGCCAGTAATCAATACAGTACTGCTGTTTCGCTGTTCAGTTGGAACACTTTGCTTTACTCAGGAACTGTTCTTTACGGAATAATGGTGATGGTTCTTTTTATCAAACCATTTATGGGGTGCCTAAGCCGCCCTATAAGGAAAAGATTACTTGAACGAGAAGATTTTACTGAATTATATCAGTTCGTTGATCATCTTTGCGAAATGATTCACGCTCCCAAACCTAAGTTAATTGTTATTGATTTAGAAGGAAATGCTTCTGCATCTTATCGAACGAAGCGGTTCTGTGTTAAAGATGAGCTTATTTTGACAATTGGATTACCCTTGGTGGCAAATT
>JAJRVU010000024.1 GCA_024277145.1 Planctomycetota bacterium | reverse complement strand
TGTGCAGACCATCAGTAAAGATTGTGTATAACATGTCTGGTCTGCACAGCAGACCCTACGCTTTTTAAATCGAATGTGCTACGTCTTGTTCAGAATCTGAAATATTCCTGAAACCGTAACAGATCTCGATTGAGTATACGTGATATTCATATCCATCTTATCGAATTTAATGAGGGTACAATGAGTTCCAGTCATCCTGAAGATCACGTTAATGAAAACGAAGCGTATGCATCGTCATTGTTTAAGTGGGATCGTTCTATGTTTTGGCGTATCAGGATATTATTGGCGGTTGTGATTACTTTATCACTGTTGCCTTATTGTGTAGGACGTTCAATCCTGATAGCGATGCTCACGCATTCCCCTGAATTATTCTTTTTGCCTTCAACATGCGCTGTCATTGTTGTTGTGAATATTCTGGTGTATCAGCTTTCACTGAAATTCAATTCTAACCGGGAAAGATGGCTTCTGTTTTTAGTGCTGGTTGGAGGCTGGGTTCTTGTTGCAGGTGCGCTTGCCTATTTTCAATTCAGTGACATGATCCCCAAAATTCATGTTGCGTTATTGTTTATACCAGCAACTTTGGTATCAGTCTGGCTTTCATGGATGTTTTTTATGCCGATGAAAACAGGATATCGCTTGTCGATTTCTGTTATGTGTTTTTTTCCTCTGCTGATGTTTGTTTCATTGCTTCAAGTGGATGGTCTTGCCGGAGAAGGGCGAGTTGATTTTGTCTGGCGAAGGGATAATCCATCAGAAAAGAAAACGGTAATTACTTCTTCAGCGTTAAATGAAACTGTGAAAGTTGATACCTTTCCAGAAATTACGAAAGATGATTTCCCACAGTTTTTGGGTCCAGATCGAACCGGAGTCATTAAAAGCAATATCCTGAATCGGAATTGGGATAACGAACCAAAAGAACTTTGGAGAAACCGGGTAGGTGCAGGATGGGGATCTTTTGCAGTGGTCGGAGATTATGCTTTTACCCAGGAACAGCTTGGTGAGAATGAATCTGTCGTCTGTTATCATATTAAAACCGGAGAAATTATCTGGATCCATAAAGATGAAACCATTTTCAAACTGAGTTTGGGCGGAGATGGACCGCGAGCAACACCGGTTGTTCATGATGGGCGAGTTTATGCTGTTGGAGCAACCGGAATATTTAATTGTCTGGACGGGCTCACTGGTAAAGTCCATTGGTCAAAAAATATTCTGGAAGAACATGGTGGACATGGCATTCATCATGGTGTGACAGCTTCCCCCTTGATTGTCGGACAATTGGTGATTGTTGCTCCCACGGGAACAGAAAAAAATGCATTGGTTGCTTATGACCAGATTTCAGGTGAATTGAAATGGACGACTGGGAAATCCAGTACCAGTTACGGGTCGCCTCAATTATTCAAAATTAATAATCAGGAACAGATTCTCATTTTTGCAAAAAATGGACTTGTTGCCTATAACGCAACAGATGGTGTATTTCTCTGGGAATTCCCCTGGAGGTCAACAAGTGGACCAAATTGTTCTCAACCTGTTTTAATACCAGCTTCCGGAAATGAAATTATTCTTTCAACTGGTTATGGAAAAGGGACTGCGAAGTTAAAAATTCAACAAGATAAACAAGGGGAATGGTCAGCTGAAGAAATATGGACCAGTAGAAGTATGAAGTGCAAATTTACAACTCCTGTTATTGTTGGTGAATTCCTTTATGGTTTGGATGATGGAATCATGGCTTGTATTTCTTTGGAGAATGGAAAAAAGAAATGGAAAAGGGGGCGGTATCAACATGGCCAAATCCTTCTTGCCGGAAATCGGATTCTGGTTCAAACAGAAAAAGGAGGAATTGTTGTTGTCGAGCCCGATTCCAAAAAATTGAAAGAAGTGGGGAAATTCAAAGCGCTGAAAACAAAGACCTGGAATAATCCCGTGCTAGTTGGTTCTTACTTGCTTGTTAGAAATAGTGAAGAAGCAATCTGTTTTGATTTATCAGGAAGCCCAAACAGTGTGGCTAAACATGAAAAAATAGATTCTCACTGAAATTGCTATTTAAGTAATTCTAATATTAAGAGAACAGGGCTTTAACCGGGTTTCCTTCAACAAGGGGAACAGGTCTGCCAAAGTTATCTTGAAGTATCATGTGGGGGTTAATTCCCAACGACTGATAGATTGTCGCTGCGAGATCTTCCGGCTTGACCGGATTGCTGATAACACGTGTCCCTTTTCGATCTGATTCGCCATACGTTGCACCACCTTGAATTCCCGCGCCTGCAATCAAAGCAGGGAAAAGTGAACTCCAATGACCTCGGCCCCAATTTTTATTTCCGACAGGTGTTCGTCCCATTTCCCCCATCGCCACAACAAGCGTTTCATCCAGCATTCCTCTTTGCTCCAGATCAGCTAAAAGTGCTGAGCATCCCTGATCAAAAGTAGGGAGAAGCTTATGTTGCACGTCTTTACTGTTTTGATGGGAATCCCAACCGTAGCCATCCACACAATCATAATGGACCGTTACAAATCGAACACCTGCGCCAACAAGCCTTCTTGCCATCAGGCAGGATTGACCGAAAAGATGCCTGCCATATTGATCTCTTGTTTTAGCTGATTCTTTCTGGATATCAAGTGCGCTTCGTGTATTGTCTGAAGTGATTAAAGCCATCGCACGTTTTCGGAATTTATCATAAACGTCAATTTCGTTTTTATCAAACTTCTTTTTCATCTTTTCAAACTGGTTAAGAAGAGAAACCCGTCTTCGAATAGTACTAATAGGAATTTCGGGAGAAAGTCCCTGAATTCGGAATGAAAGTTCTTCGTCTGAGCAATCTCGCCAATAAGGGTTATCCTTTTCGGAACGTTTTTCAATTTTAGTTGTTAGCGGGTTATACGGTTGGCCGAGCCAGCCTGCGTATTCACCGGGGCGAATATATTGTCCACTTTCCTGAAGTCTTCCAAGCCGATTGGGAAGAACTGCGTAACTGGGAAGTGTTCTATCCATTCCACCGGGTGCCTGTTGCACCAGATATTCCGTTACAGAACCCATTGAAGGCCAATCTTGCGGAGTTGCACTAAAACCAGCCCCAATATTGACATGCCAGCGATGCCCTGTCTGGATGTAATGGCCACCGCCACTATGATCATTAAAAGAGTGGTTCATTGTTCTGATAACATTGAACTTGTCCGAAATGTTTGCCAATTTGGGTAAGTGTTCGCTGATCAACAAGCCAGGGGTTCGTGAATCAATGTGTTGAAACGGACCGCGGATTTCTGATGGAGCTTCCGGCTTCAAGTCGAACGTTTCAAATTGACTCGGGCCACCAAAAAGAAACAGAAAGATTACGGATTTGGCTTTACCTTCTTTGAATGGAATTTTCAATTCTTCTGCTTGCATCAGCTTGGGAACAGTGAGGCCGAGTAATCCCGCGCCCCCTGCAGTGAGTAATTCACGACGCGTTAATCCATCACACGTTTTTCGCGATTTTCCTGAAATTGAAAGCATCCGGTTTTCCTATCGTTCTTCCGATTAACAAAAGAGCTATTCCATAATAAAGTATAAACACTATTTTATATGTATCAATTTGAAATCATGGCATTTACGGGTTTACCGATAATTTGAGGGATCTCGCAGAATCAGAGATATCCTGTCTAAATCGCCTGTATTCTGCTGGCACATCTTCATTTAACTGTTAATATAAAGCAATATTGATCTAATCAAAAAGCCCATTTCGGGCAGGGAGTTCCATGTTTAATTCTCATCATTCCTTATCACATCCAGAAATATCAAGACGAACCGCTTTGCAGGTCGGGTCCATCGGCTTGTTAGGGATGGGGATGAATCATCTGAATGCGCTCCATTCAGAAGCTTCCGAGGAACATAAAAAATTTAAAACTGCGAAGTCGTGCATCTTCATTTTTCTTTCCGGCGGTCTGTCTCAACATGAAAGTTTTGATTTGAAGCCGGAAGCTCCTTCTGGAATTCGAGGAGAGTTCCAGCCGATTTCCACGAATACTCCCGGCATTGAAATTTGTGAACATTTACCACTCCTAGCTCAACGAAGTCATCTCTGGTCGTTATGCAGATCATTAACGCATGGGCACAGTGAGCATTCGCAAGGTCATCATGTCATGCTGACCGGTCGGAGTGATATGCCCAGAGGGTTTAATCCGACAAAACCTCAACGAACAGATCATCCTTCCATAGCAGCCTTGATGGGAGATGTTTTGAAATCGGACACAAACCTGCCACCTGCAATTGTGCTTCCCGAAAAACTGGTTCATTCAACAGGGCGTGTCATTCCGGGGCAGTTCGCCGGGCAAATGGGATCAAGCCGGGACCCGTGGTTTATCGAAGCTTCCCCTGCTCATCGATCTTCCTACGGTGCATTCCCTGAATATAATTTTGATCCTCAAAGGCGTGGTCATGATGATAAGCGAATTTATCAAACACCGAACTTTAAAATTCCGCGTGGGCTAACTCTTTCCCGGGTGAATAATCGGTTACATTTGCTGGATGAATTAAGAAAACAAAGCCGGCTGATGGATCTCTCAGCGGGAGTTGAAAATTATGACCGTTATCGGAATGCAGCGATTTCGCTTTTGAACGATAAAAAAGTTCACCATGCCTTGGATGTGGTTCATGCAAATGATAAAACCATGGAGCGGTATGGGAAAAACTCCTTTGGCTGGTCGTTGCTGATGGCAAAAAGATTAGTGGAAGTCGGTGTGAATCTTGTTCAAGTCAATTTGGGAAATGATGAAACATGGGATACTCATGGACAAATCTTTCCAAATATGAAAGGCAAGCTTCTTCCACCAACAGACAGGGCAGTCTCTGCTTTGCTGGATGATTTATCTGAAAGTGGACAGCTGGATGAAACGCTCATTGTGATGTGCAGCGAATTTGGCCGTACCCCGAAAATTTCGCACCTCCAAAAATTTTATACTCATCCGGGACGTGATCATTGGGGGCGTGTTCAAAGTATTCTTCTTGCAGGTGGCGGGATCAAAGCAGGGCAAGTGATTGGGGCTTCCGATAAAACAGGCGGTTTCCCGGTTGAAAGTCCACAAAAACCAGAGAATTTTGCAGCCACTATCTACCAGGCTTTAGGATTACCACAAATGACTAGCTGGTACGATGATGTTGATCGTCCGAACTTTGTATATAAGGGCGATCCTATTCCTGGATTACTTTGATTATCTGCCAATTGAGCATATTGATATTAATAGACATCTGAAGAATATAGAATGAAGGAAATGAGTATGAGCATCGTTGTCAGAAATCAAGCTGGTCAATCTATCATTAAGAAAATTCGGTTCAGCTTGTTTCTCTTCCTGATTATTCTGTCAAGTCCGATAAATAATTTGATTGACGCTGAAGACTGGCCTCAATTTCGAGGTCCTAACTGTAGTGGCGTTTCTGATTCAGATAAAACTCTTCCCGCAAAATTCAGCCAGACAGAAAACGTGAAATGGTCTGCCAAGCTGGGGGATGGAATTGGTTGCCCTGTTGTTGCGGATGGTCGTGTCTTTACCTCAGCTATGAAAAAACCGGGGCTTGTTTCTCTTCATGCATTTGATGTTTCGACGGGGGATCAACTATGGGAAAGGTCATGGGAGACCGGAGAGTTACTCGAAATTCATAAGACGAACAGTTTTGCCTCAACAACCCCAGCAGCTGACAGTAAACATTGTTATTTTTATTTCAGCACGTTAGGAATGATTTGTGTTGATGCCAAAACCGGTGAGGATGTCTGGCAGAAAAAATTACCTGTGCCTTATTTTATTTTTAAATGGGGGGCTGGTATGTCTCCTACGTTATATAAAAATATGGTCTTGTTCTGTCAGGATGATGACCTCAGTCCTGCCTTTTATGCATTCGATAAATCAACCGGTAATATTCTCTGGAAAGATAATCGAAATGATCAGGCGGTGAATTATTCTCATCCAGTTATTTGTGAGAGTGAAAAAGGGGATGAAATTATTGTTGCGGGAACAGGAAGACTGATCGGTTATGACCCTGCAACGGGTGAAAGGCTTTGGACAGCGAATACATTACTTAGGAATATTAAAACAACACCTGTCTGTTTTGGTAATACAATTTATGTTGCTTTGCAAAGTGGTGGAATTGCCAATCAGTGGATTGCTTCGATTGATCAATGGGAAACGGGCAATAGTGATGGGAAGGTTTCAAAGAAGGAAATTCAGGCGTTTGTCGGCAAAGTTAAGGTTCCGGAAGAATTCTACAAAAGAACTTTTGACCGTGGTGATTTGAACAATGATGGGTTTCTTGAAGGAAAAGAACTTGATGTTGCTTTTCTTCCTGAGGGAAT
>JAJRVU010000392.1 GCA_024277145.1 Planctomycetota bacterium | reverse complement strand
GGATCACGGTCATGATGATCATGGTCATGACGAACACGCATCTGCTGACAAAAATGAGCATGGGAAAGAAGACCACGCTGAGAAAAAGGAAAGCAAATCCAAAGAAGGTGAGCATAAGGAATCGGTCGCGCATAAAAAGAAAGAAGAGAGCCACCCAAAACCAGCAGAACCGGCTGAGATGTCCTACCATGTTCATTTTGAATCTCGAATGACGTTGACCGGAACGAAAGCAGATAAACGATATGCAATTATGCCTGAAGAGCAGGGATTAATTTTAAGCCACCTGTTCATTCGGTTGGCCAAGCTTGCAGGAAAAACACTTCCCGAGATCAAAATCGATGATTCACCTGTTGCAGATAATGATCTGAATAAGATTGCTGACCGATTGTGGAAAAACAAAGGCGAATCTATCATTATTTCGGGTTCGCAGAACAGCAAGGTTCAACTGCTCGTCAATCATATCAACGAGCTTCTTGAAAATTATGGAAGCACTGTAGATATTGATCATCCAAGCAATCAGTCACAGGGGAATGATCAGGAAGTCCAAACATTAATTTCTGAAATCAAAGAAGGAAAAATCTCAGGCTTGTTTGTTGCAGGTGTTGACCTGATTCATAATTTGCCTGCGGATAAAAATTTAGAAGAAGCGATTTCCAGTTTACCCTTGGTTGTCAGTTTCTCAGAACGGGAAAACGCAACGACAGCCCTTTCAAAATTTGTTTGCCCGGATCTTCATTCACTGGAATCGTGGAAAGATGCAGAACCCGTTGAAGGATTATACAGTCTTTATCAACCTGTGATTCATAAACTGAGAAACAGTCGCTCGATTCTGGAAAGCCTTTCGATCTGGTCAGGTCAACCCACTACAGCCCTCAATACGTTGCGGGTTTATTGGAAGAAGAATATTTTCTCTCAGCAGAAAACAGAAGAGAACTTTGTTAAATTCTGGGACAAGGCAGTCCACGATGGGTTTATTCAAATCGAATCAGAAGCTAAAAAACGAAAGCTGGTCGATTCTTCTGTCAGGCTGGTTACGAAAAGCCAAACATCAGAAGATCAGGTTTCTCTTGTTCTTTATAATAAAATTGGTATTCCAGATAGTCGTCATGCCCACAACCCCTGGCTTCAAGAACTTCCTGATCCAATCACCAAAGTGACATGGGACAATTACGTTAGCATCAGCAGTCATCTGGCTGATCAATTGAATGTAGTCAACGGTGATGTCGTTAAAGTCACCACGAAAAATGGGAAAGAGATTGAACTCTCTGCATTTGTCCAGCCGGGACAGCATAAAAACGTGATTGCAATTTCTCTCGGTTACGGCGTGGTGGGAACTGATCGTTTCGAGAAAGTTGGTCCGCAATGGCTTGAAGGTCGACCAACACTCGGCGACAACAATCTAATTGGCGTGAACGCTTCTTCTTTGATTCAGTTTTCTGATAACCTGCTCAGCTACACAAGCCAAAATGTGAAAATCAAGAAAACAGGAAAACAACGATTCCTGGCAACCACACAGGTTTATGATTCCATTGAAATCCCAGACAACATTCCATTAAGAGGTGCAAAAAAAAGAGACATTATTCAGGAAACCACATTAGAAGAATACCTGAAAGATCCAACATCGGGTACCCCTGCAGTTCATCATCATTCTGATGAACAACTTTGGCCGGAAGATCATCCGAAAGAGGGCTACAAATGGGGAATGGTCATTGACTTGAATTCCTGCACCGGTTGTTCTGCCTGCTTGATTGCATGTCAATCAGAAAATAATGTTCCTGTGGTTGGGCGAGATGAAGTTCATCGCCACCGTGAAATGCACTGGATCAGAATTGACAGGTATTATGCAGGCGAAGATGAAGACCTTGAAATAACGCATCAACCAATGATGTGCCATCATTGTGACAATGCACCCTGTGAAACGGTTTGTCCGGTCCTTGCAACAGTCCATAGTGAAGAAGGGCTGAATCAACAAGTTTATAATCGTTGTGTGGGAACCCGGTATTGTGCAAACAACTGCCCTTATAAAGTAAGACGATTCAACTGGTTTAATTACGCACACGATGACCAATTGCAGAATCTTGCTTTGAACCCGGATGTCACAGTCAGGATGCGTGGAATTATGGAAAAATGTTCCTTCTGTGTTCAACGAATTCAGAATGGAAAAAATGAAGCAGGGTTAAATGGACAGGAACTGGCTGATGGAGCAATTCAAACAGCCTGCCAACAATCCTGTCCGGCAGATGCCATTGTTTTTGGTGACTTGAATAACCAGAAAAGCGTAGCGACGATTGCCAGCAACGATGCAAGAGCTTTTTCAGTTTTAGAAGAATTGAATGTTCAACCTTCCATTAGTTACATGAGGCAGGTTAGAAATAAAATAAAGGACGGGGATAGTGTCTGATCACAACGACGAGATTCATACACCACTGATTACTGGTAATAAATCTCTGCATGAAGTCACAGCTGATATTTGTGATCCGCTTGAAGGTAAAGCTACCAGGTTGTGGTGGGTTGCATTTTTAACGGCATTAACGGTTCTCGCCTATGGAACAATTATTGTTTCGTATCAGGTGTCAACGGGAATTGGCACGTGGGGCTTGAACAAAACAGTCGGTTGGGGATTTGACATCACCAACTTCGTTTTCTGGGTCGGTATCGGCCATGCGGGAACATTGATTTCCGCGGTCCTTTTTCTGTTTCGACAAAAATGGAGAACCTCTGTAAACCGTTCAGCAGAAGCGATGACATTATTTGCAGTGATGTGTGCAGGAATTTTCCCCTTAATTCATATGGGTCGACCCTGGCTTGCTTATTGGTTCGGACCTTATCCCAATACAAGGGGATCACTCTGGATTAACTTTAAATCACCTTTGATCTGGGACTTCTTCGCGATATCTACATACTTATTGGTCTCTGCCATGTTCTGGTATTTCGGGTTGCTTCCAGATTTAGCAACGATTCGTGACCGAACAAAAAATGGACTCCGGAAAAAACTTTGTACATTCTTCTGTTTCGGTTGGAACAGTTCATCAAGAACCTGGCACCGATACGAAACGGTTTACCT
>JAJRVU010000391.1 GCA_024277145.1 Planctomycetota bacterium | reverse complement strand
TCTTTAATCGCCTTTAAATCTGCACCAAGCTGAATTCCAACTTTTTCCAGCCGATGGCAGGCTGAACAGTTTTTCTTGAAGATCGCTTTACCGTTTGTTGCATTTCCTTTCATTTTCAATACAACCTTGTAAGCTTTCACCACTTCGCTTCGACAGGTCAGTTGTTGTTTCAGGAACAATTCAATCGCCTGATTCCGAATTATTTTATTCTTATGAGATTTTAGTAATTGAATCCGTTCCGGACTGATATCACCAGGGTTAATTTCTTCATTTTTGATTGCAGTCAGCATTGCCTGAAGCCAGTTTTCACGGGAAGTTAATGTTTCCACAGCACTGCTTCTTAGTTTTGGGCTCATGCTTGGCCAGGATTCTATAATTAAACTGGCGATATCAGCGTCATTCAGTTTGTTTAATGCAATCAATGCTGCTTTTCGAATTCCCAGGGGTTGCTGGACTGAAAGAAGTTCTTCAAAAGTCTCTTTTGTGTCGGAGAACGACCCTAAATCAAGTGAATTGATTGCGGTGATTCGATTTTTGATATTCAATTTTGCATTCAGGGAATTTTTGATTGCAGATTGAATGATGTTTTTCATTTGCTGCTTGGTTTGGTCATTTCCAGATTTAGCAAGAATTTTTTTTGTTGAGTTCGATGAACGAGAAAGGAAATTCCTGAAGAGTGACCCTGAAAGGCTTTTATTGTTTTTCTCCAGGAATTTTATCGCAGCAAGGAATTGTTTGATTTCTTTTTCACGTCCTTGTGCCCCAATTTGAGTGGCCAGCGCAGACAATAATATTTTACTGCGACTGTTTTTGATGAGAGTTGGATTATTTACAATATTGAAAAGGACTTCGCCCGCGTCCTGATTTAACGAACTTTGTACAGCCATGAAAATCCAGGGATTATCCATATTGGAACTTAATAGATTCGTTAAGGTTTTGTTTCTTTCTTCCGATTGAAAAGAGCCGAGTGAGAAAGCAACCTGATATTGAACTTCTAGAGAAGAGTCCTGACTGAGTTTGATCATCTCCTTCCGGATGAATTTTGAATCCACTGCATAAGATTCTGAAACTCGGAGAGCCTGAACTCGAACGTGCGGATTATTGTCTCGAAGAAGATTCAAGATCAAGTTTTCGCTTAATGCGCCGAGCCCTTTTAGTGTCCAGAGGGCAGTTGCTCGTGTGATTGGTTTATTGGAATCTTTTGCAATTGTTTCGAGTGGTTTGACAGCTTGTTGGTCCTGCCGTTCAAATAAAAGTCTTTGGGCTGTATCTCGTGTCCAACCATTATCACTTTCAAGTAGTTTGACCAATTCAGTTGTGGTTGCTAAACCAAGTAGAGGGCGTTTAGATTGTTTGGATCCTTTCGGGATAATTCGATAGATTCGACCGAGATCCTGTCCGCCCACAGGGTTGAGATGTTTAATAATGTCTTCTGGAATAAAAGGAGCCCCTTCAATCAGTTCGCGGTACATATCAATTACGTACAGGTTTCCATCAGGTCCATTTTCTAATTGCACGGGCCGAAACCAGACATCTTCCGAGGCAATGAATTCAGATTCTTTATCTGATCGGGGCGCAGTCAGTCCGAGACCGTTTGGTTTCGGCGTAGCCCGGAATATCAGATTGTTGGCAGCTTCACCTACAAAAACATCATTTTTGTATTTTTCAGGCCAGGCGTTTCCTCGATAAATATTGATCCCGGTTGCAGCGGTGAAGTACCCGGAAGGTTTGCCATGTTCGTAATCGCCTTTATCACTTTGAGCACGTAATCGTGATCGTATAATTCTCCACGGTTCTGATTGACTGATTCTGAAAAGTTTGGTGAATTTTCCACCGGGCGCAATGGAAACAACAGCGGAAGGAGGTGCAAGGTAAGGGTTCCGTGAAATGTAGCGATCATCGTACATTAAAAGTTGCATCGGAGTACTGTTTCCACAGACGTAATAACGGTTCCAGTCATCCATTCCAAAGCCATGCTGACCACCGCCAGTGGTTAATTCGATGGTTCTCGTTTCGGGATCAAAAATAATGCCTCTTCTTCGCGTGTTATATTTTTTCTTTTTGGGATCTGCATTGAGTGTGATGACGCCGCCATCGGTTCCGGTTGAGAAATGAATTTTATTATCAAGACCCCATCGGAATGAGTTGATCATTCCTTCGTCCCCTTTGTCTCTTTCAAAGCCTGTCATGATTGTTTCTTTGACGTCCGCAATTCCGTCGCCATTGGTATCTTTGCAGTAATAAAGATAGGGAGGGGCTCCGATAAAAACGCCACCTTTGTAACAGAAGACTGCTGTTGGAAGAGTGACGTTATCAAGGAAGGGGTAGCTTTTGTCAAAAACGCCATCTCCATTTCTGTCTTCCAGTAATTTAACGGTACTGTAACCTTCTCCTTTTGCATCGTTGTACTCAGGAAGTTCCACTACATAGGCCCGTCCATTTTCATCGAAGCACATCGCAACGGGATCACGAACCAATGGTTCTGCAGCGACAAGTTGAATTTCGAAATCAGGATGAATTTTGATCGCCTTTAAAGATTCCTCAGGTGATTTGGGGGGAATCCGAGGTAGTTCGGATGCAAAATCGACTTTCTTTTCCGGCTTCTTTTCGTCTTCGGAAAAAGAACTGCTTTGAGAAAAGAGACAGAGACCGAGAAATACGATCAGGGCAAGCTTGAACGAGTTATTAATATGAGCACGAGAATAATTCTTCATTTCTGATGTTCTTTCAACGGGTGTTTAGGAATGAGCGACGAGGTAGGACTTTTTTAAATATCACGTGTTAATTTACACCAAGCACGCTCGCTGGCGTGCAAGTTAAGCAGGGCATCATTACGTTTAACGGTAGGTGAACTATTAGAGGTGTCCATTTTAAACCAGAAATAGGGCAGGTTCAATAGAATGGAATTCAAAAGGAATGGAGAAAACGGACGATATATCGTGGATTCTTTAACTCAGAGCTATCTTGCAGGATTTTCTAAGTAGAGTTTGAACCCAAATTTAATTCTTAAGGTGTGAATGTGGCTTGTTTTATTTTTTCCACATTCGTGGATCGAAACGGAAAGACTTTGATTTGAACTGTCCTATTTCAGAAAATTCAGGATGGAAAGGATTGATCAGGACATTCAGTTCTTCAGGGTTAATGGCAGATGGAACAAATAGAACAAGAGATCGTTGTTCTTGAATCCATTTTGTTCCCAAATTCATAAGTTTGGTTGGGGCGGGGTAATCACGCCAGTTTTTTGGAAGTTTTTTAATGGTTAAATGTTCTTGAGAAATATGGTCTGGAATGATTGCTGAAACGGATATGAGGTCGTCCGGCATGAATTTTGGTTCAAGGTTTACAAAAAGTTCTAAAGAGGCAAGTGATAGGTTTGTTGATGCATAAACCATTGATGAACCTTTATGGTTCCATCTCCCCCCACTTTCTTTAGCGCCCATTCCGTTATATGCAGTTCGAGCATAAATCTTTTTGCAGATACGCCAGACCTTCATTAACTATACACTCCATGTTCAATGTGAGAAAGAACATTCATAACATTTTCAAATCCAATACCAGTGTCAAGCAGGTTGATAGGCTTCTCGCCACCAAGAGCGCGGTTTTCAGTTGTAAGCCATCCGCGTGCTTTTTCATCAGTTCCTAAAACCTGTTTTGCTTCAACGGTCACGCGTGCAAGCCTGAAAAGAAGTTCTGAAACATTTTGCCTGAATGGCGAATTAATTTTTTTCCGACGGGCAAAAGTTCGTTTAGGAATTCTCAGTGAAGTGCAAATCATGTCCTCATTTAATTGTAGATGGCTAGCCAATGATTTGAATGAAGCAAAAGGAAATCCTTCTCGGATAATTGGAAGAAAATCTTGTTCTGACTTAGGTGAACCAATATTTTTTCGCCCCCCAAGATATTTTGTTAATAGAGCAATGTCTTGCACAATACTTCTCCTGAAAAGAAAGAGGCCAAATGCCGTATGGCATTATACTATATGTCATATGGCAAGTCAATCAGAGAAGTCGCTTAGTTCGCTGAATTGCCATTGATATATCGATTTAGATTATGGAAATCTATATGAATCGACTATTTTCAGAGAATTTAAGACTCTGCTGTGGGAAGCAGTTGCCAAAGGCGACCAGTAATTTTGGAGAACCTTTGGATCTGAGACGAATAGTTTTCAGGAAATAATCTTTAGCTAAGGATTTCGTGGATCACTTTTCCGCCGACATCGGTGAGCGATTCGTCCCGGCCTTGATGAAAATAGGTGAGTAGTTCGTGATCAAGCCCCATGATATGCAAGATTGTTGCATGCAGATCATGAAGATGAACTTTATTTTTGACGGCTTCAAATCCGAATTCGTCTGTTTCGCCGTAGGTCATTCCTCCTTTAACACCGCCTCCTGCCAACCACATGCTGAAGCCATAAGGATTGTGGTTTCTTCCCGGGGCATCTTTTCCTTCACTGAACGGCATTCGGCCGAATTCGCCACCCCAGATAATTAATGTTTCTTCCAGAAGACCTCGTTGTTCAAGATCAGTCAACAATGCAGAGATCGGTTGATCAACTTCGCCTGCATGTTGGCCATGATTTTTTTCAATGCTTTCATGTGCATCCCATGTTTCTTCAAGATGCCCACCCCCTGAATAGAGTTGAATAAAACGAACACCTCGCTCAACCAGCCTGCGGGCGATTAAACAGTTCCTGCCATATTCATTGGTTGGTTTTTTTCCGACACCATACATGTCGAGCGTTTCTTTTGTTTCCTGAGTGAGGTCAACTGCCTCCGGGGTTGCACTTTGCATACGGTAAGCGAGTTCGTAATTTTTAATCCTCGCGGCTAGTTCTTCTCCGCCGGGTCGGGCATCAAGATGTTTCTGGTTAATTTTTGCGAGCAGGTCAAGTTGTTCTCT
>JAJRVU010000023.1 GCA_024277145.1 Planctomycetota bacterium | reverse complement strand
TTCAGCTGGTGTGATTTCAGGCGGAGTTGTCAGTTTGATTACTCCCAGAATGAGCAAAGAAAAACTGGATCACTTTTTCGATTTGATCCATACGCCTATTCGTCCGGGTGAACATGTAGAGGTTCCTTGTACTCTCCCTGAAAATCCTCTACCCAAAGTTGATAAATTTAGCATTCATCCTGATATTGAAATTGCAAAGCCTTCATTTGTTGGAATGACCGGGTTTATTCTTGCATGGGCATGTGTTGGACTCATCATCTGGTTGACCCGTTATCTTTCCCATGCACTTTAAAGGGCAGGGTGTAAACAATTTGGCTTCTAAAGTCTAAGTATTCAAATCAAGGAACATTATGACGGAGTGTCTTATTCTTTGTAGCGATTTGTTTTTTACCAGCAAAGTGGGAGGAACCGCCCAGATGCTTGGAATAAAAGCAGAGACAGTGATGAACCCTGAACAAGCTGCCAAAATAATCAGAGAAAATAAAAACCTGAAAGGTTTGATTCTTGATTTGACCGTTCCCGGTTTAAATCTGGAAGAATTTCTTGAATTGGTCCCACAGAAAATCAAGGAACGGACAATTGCATTTGGTCCGCATGTGGAAAAAGAAGCTTTAGACCTGGCCATCAAAAAAGGGTGTGCACTCGTCGTTCCAAGAAGCCGGTTTTCTTCTGAATTACCAGAGATCTTGAAAAAATATTTTCCTGCAGATGAAGAAAAGAATTAAATATTATTCAATGGTTCCCGGATTCCAGATAGTGGCCATCACCTTTCGATAAGGGTAATCCTTGAAGTAACAGTAATAGGTGTCACAATTTTGCCATCTGGTCTTTGAAGTGATTTCGGATATCCCATATCGCGCCCCCCCGTATTCGTAATGAGAATAAAAGGTTTGCTCCAGGATTTTCCTTCATCGTTGCTGAATTTGGCCTGCATTTCGAAAGGAGCTTTACGATCTCCATAAGTCACACAAAGTCTGCCATCTTTTCCGTAGTCGACGACATGCTTATTCACAGCGGGGGATTCTGCAAAAAGGGAACTGACTCCTATTACGAGGATAGCCAATATAGAAAAAACCAAAGAAGTATTTTTGATGAAATTCACTCCGAAGGGAAAGGCCAATAATCGAACAAAATCAGGGTTCCTAAATTGTGTAGATATTCAGAATAATTGTAACTTGGGATCGCTACTGGAAATTATTAAATGAACGAATAAAATAAACCTGTATAATGTTGCCTTGATTACAATCAGGTGATTTGAGTCAGTCAGCAATTCATATTGATTTCCGGTAGTACGGGTTGATCTATTTATGCAGGGGTTTGGCCGTATGAACCGTGCATTAATTAGGGGGTTTACCTCCCCGTTGTTGCTGAAATGTAACCTATATTTGAAAGACCATCTCAGTCAGGTACGTCAACAGAAATAATTGAAGATAGAAATATTTAAGGTTGTGAAAATGAGCGAAGCATCACCGTCATGGGAAGAAGCTATTGATTTTGATTCGGAAGAGAATCAGGTATATCTTGAAGGGAAAAAGATACTCATCATTGATGATGATCAGGATCAACAATTACTTTACCAGTTTATTCTTAAAAAACTCTCAGCAGATGTAGATATTGTGGACAGCGGTGCGGATGCAATTCATATACTGCAGGAAAAACATATTGAATATGATGCAATCATACTCGATTATTTCATGCCAGATATGAATGGTTTGGAAACAGCTTTGGCTCTTCGTGATAGTGGATTTACTTCGCCGATTATTGGTATGTCAGCCAATTATGAAGAAGTCGACAAATATGGTTGGTTTGTTGCGGGGTGCGATGTCATTTTAAAGAAACCCATTAATAAAGAGCAGTTCGTCAAACATCTTTCTTATTGCTTTGCGTTGGGTTCTGCGATAATTGATTGACTCTAAACCTGATATGGTTACGATGGAATGATCACAATTGGTCCTGATTCCTTTTGAGACAGGGAACACTAGTGTTTCGTCAAATTTAAAGATTGGGGTTGGTAAAGTGCATAAAGCACGACAACGGAGTGCGTTAGAGTTCTTACGCACCCCAATTCTCAGCCTTGACAAGGCACTAGACAATGTCTAGAAATGGTATAGATCGTGGTGCACTGAATATACAGTTGGGATACCACTTGAACCTCCTATATCATTTGTAGAATCGCTCTGAACAGGACCAATATCTCCATGATCATTTTTTAATGAAGTCATTTCATGAAAAAAATCCATTTATTATTCTGTCTGCTTTTAGTTTTCTCTCTTATACCTGATATGCAAATTCAGGCTGAAAACTGGCCGGAGTTTCGAGGTAAAGATGGTCTGGGTCACACAACCGCAACCAATCTTCCAGTTGAATGGTCTGATCAAAAAAACGTGAAATGGAAAGTTCCCGTTCCCGGTGAAGGTTGGTCATCACCCGTTATCTGGGGAAATCAGGTTTTTCTGACATCTGCGATCACACCTACAGATGGAGTTGGTAAAGATCGTTCCTTGCGTGTGATTTGTTTCAATGCAGAAACAGGTGAGGGAATCTGGTTTAAAGAATTATTTCAACAATATGATTCAAATGCATTTAAAATGCATAACAAAAATAGTTATGCAAGTGGTTCGCCTCTGACAGATGGAAAATATCTGTATGTTCATTTTGGTCCTGAAGGTACTGCATGCCTGACATTAGATGGCGATGTTGTCTGGAAAAATACAAAATTCCGCTTTGACCCCATGCATGGAACAGGGGCATCTCCCATCATTGTTGATGACCTTCTTGTTTTTTCCTGCGATGGTAAGTCATTAACGACCCTTGTTGCGTTGGATCGTTTTACAGGAGAAAAACGCTGGCAGACAAAACGGACTCCTCACAGTTATGAACGGAAATTTGCATTCTGCACACCAACATTAATAGAAATTAATGGCCAGAAACAGATTATCAGTCCTGCAGCTTATATGGTCGGAGCCTATGACCCAAAAGATGGACATGAAATCTGGCGGGTCAACTACGAAGGTTTTTCTGTAGTTCCCAAGCCGATGTTCACCCACAATAAAATATTCATTTCAACCGGATTTGGTGGCCAGAAATTATTGCAAATTTCCCCCGATGGAAAAGGGGATGTGACAAAAACTCATGTTTTACCCGGCCGATTCGGAGCAGTTCCTAATACACCTTCCTTTCTTGTTGTGGAAGATGACTTCTATATGGTCAGCGATAAAGGGGTTGTGACTTGTCTTGATCCTGAATCCGGAAAAATCCATTGGAAAAAAAGGCTTAAGGGGAATTTCTCTGCTTCCCCGTTATATGGCGAAGGAAGAATCTACATTACAAGCGAAGATGGTGTTTGTACCGTGATTAAAGCAGGAAGAAAATTCAAGAAGCTGGCAACCTCTTCTTTAAGTGAAAGAACTTTTGCATCCATTGCGGTCGTTGATTCTGCTTTTATTATCCGAACTGAAAATAACTTGTATCGAATTGAGAAATAAGAAAATTGAGCGGTAACTGATGTTTGGTTGTTCTGTTCCACCAGTAAGTTATTTTTCTAAAACGTAATCATATCAAGATGGCCAACACTTGATGTAAATAATGAAATCAAGGTTGTTAAATCAGGGATGAACATCATGGGGTTCAAAATTGCAAAGAAAATTATTAAAGAAGCGATTAAAAAAAATGCAACATCATTAGATCTTTCAGGGCTAGAACTGACTGAAATTCCGAGTTCTTTATATGCATTATTAAATTTGAAAGTGCTCTACCTTGATGGTAACCATTTGGTATCTCTTGATGAATCGATTGGTCAACTGAATAAATTACAGGAATTGCATTTAGATAATAATCAACTATGTGGTATTCCTTATTCCATTGCTGGGCTAAAAGAATTACGAAGAATTGATCTCAGTGAAAATCATTTTGTGCATTTTCCAGATGTTCTTTGTGAATTAAGCGAATTACAAAGGCTTGAAATCTCCTGGAATAAAATTAAAAAACTACCAGATTCAATAGAGAAATTAGCAGGGTTACATACCTTTGAAATGGCTGGAAATAAACTAAATGATTTGCCAGATTCATTTCGAAAATTGAAAAGGCTCAAAGCTCTGGATCTTTCCTGGAATATGTTTGAGTCTCTTCCTGACTGGATTAGCCAGTTGTCCAATCTTAAATTGATGGACCTCTCAGGGAACCATTTAAAATTTCTTTCCTCTTCTATTCGGGTGCTGAAGAATCTTGAAGTTCTCGATGTGAGTTGTAATCAATTGAAATTTCTTCCCATTTCGTTTTCTCACATGAGCAATTTGAAAAAGATAAAATATTCCGATAACCCTATGGATTTATAAGAATTGGTTTTCAATAAGAAAAATGATGGAATCAAAGCGTTGGTGTTTGAAAAATGAAACTATCAAATAGACAAATGTGGATAACCGGTTTAACAATCCTGATAATTGTTGGAGCATTTATCCGCGGAGATTACCTGCTTGGATCTGGATTTGCTTACATATCAGCAGGAATTGCTGCAGGTGTCGTTTTCCTTAATTACCGGACATTCTTTTCAAAAAGAAAAGAGAATATAATTATTAAGATAATGATTGGAATGGTGACTTGTTGTGCGCTTTTGTTGATGGTTATTCCTGCATTGTTTGGTGATTTACGCATCCTTGTTGAAGATCATCGAGTTCTGAGGCGTGCAGAGAGTGTATTATCTGAAATTATTTCGAACGATCCAAGATTCATGAACCTTGATCATGAATGCTATTTTGATAAATGCCTTTTTGTTGAAATTAATGGAAAGATTAAAACGGATCAGGATTTACTTTCTTTGCGAAATGAAATTATCAAAAAGTGCCCTGATGTTGGAATTGGGACTATGTGTCTTACGTGGAATGTAACGGTTCAAGATTCTAAGCGATATTGTGAAGGAGCTGACGATTATGTATTTGCCGATTATCTTGAGAAAAAGCCGGAGCCCGATGATGACAAAAATTATTAATGAATCAATTATATACTCAAAAAAAGCGTCACAGCCAGTAAGACCGTAACGCTTTAAATTGCTTGTGGTATTTTCTGATCGAAATCTTTTAAAAAAACAATCAGCAACACCCAATTACCCCCAAGGGGATTCGAACCCCTGTCGCAGGATAGAGAATCCCGAATCCTGGGCCACTAGACGATGGGGGCAATCTCTTTCGTATAAACAAGATATGGCAATATTTTAATGCCCTGAAAATCTCTTGGCTACCTTGACGCTACCGCTAGACTTATTTTTTAATGAATTCAGGGATTTGCTGCTTCAAACCGGGCGATTTTCGGCCTGATGTTCAACGGAAACATTTGTTCTGATCCCTCCTCTTGGAGTGAATTCAGCCAAGATGACCATCCAGCGAGGTTTTAAAACAGCCACCAGATCATCCAGAATCTGATTGGTCACTTTTTCGTAAAAGGCACCATGATTCCGGTATTGTTGCAGATAAATTTTGAGGGATTTTAATTCAAAGCATTCCTTGTCTGCAATATAGCTAATATTAATTGTACCAAAATCAGGCTGACCTGTTTTCGGACAGACGGAAGTGAATTCCGGACAGACGGTTTCAATCACATAATCCCGGTTCGGGTAAGGGTTCTCGAACGTTTCAATTTTTTCCAGAAAAAATTCTGACATCAACTTTGTTCCTGTAACTACATATTGGGTAATATTTTTTATTACGGAGAGGAGTGGTTCTTATTAACTGTGGCAACTGTATGCGCAACCAGAGAGTTATCTTACCTGTAAAAAGAGATCAATCTACCCATGAGTGATTGAATCAATGAAAATACATACAATTCTGCATGGAGATACACAACAAAGAGGTGCGTAACAGCATTGAAGACTGATACATGAGTCGGAAGCGTTAAATTCCAATCAAAGAGGCTGTTCCTATTCATTACCCATGATAATGAGTGGCTCTTCACGAGTCAGCGATTTATTCATCTGGTCTGATTTGATTATGGAAGAGAGTCGGGCTTCTCCAGATCGGAGGACTTTGAGAGCAATCTCAACTTCAAAACTGCTGTTCGCTTCAATTTTTGGAATGTTAATCTGATGAACTTGATCGTCAATCTGCTGGAGTTTAACAGGGGCTTTCACCTCAAGTAGTTTTAATTCCGGGGGAATCTGGATATTCAGTTGAACATTTGTTGCAGATGCTGAACCGCGATTTTGGGCACGGACTTTCACTGCAATTGTTTCTCCAACAGTCAGCGGTGTATCAAATGATGTCAGTTTTAAATTAAGTGAGGAAAACCCTTTAATTTTCGTTTCGGATTTTGCAATACTTCTTGCTCCATTGGTATCAATCACCGCAACCTGGCTTGATTTGATTCCGGTTTCATACCCAACCACTTTGATTTTGTATTCCTGGGTTTCATCCGGGCTAATGGAATTGATGTTCCAACTGACAATTCTTTTCTTCTCGTCATACTCACCACCATTGGATGCACCGATGAATTTCAAACCTTCGGGAACTTTTTCAAGAATTCTAGCTCCTTTGATTGTTTGCCGTGATTTATTTTGCACCGTGTTTGAATAGATGAATTCTTTTCCCTTGAATTTCGTTTTAGGGCCTCTACGAACAAGTTCAAGACGTTCTCCTGTCACGCTGATAGGAGATTTTGATTTAGCAGTCACTCCTCCTTTTGCAGTCACGCTGGCATGATTTACACCGTCACCCATTTGAGAGGCGGATATTTTAAGAGCAACTTCTTTTGTTTCCCCCGCAGCCATTGTTCCGATTTCGTATTCCAGATCTTCTCCATCAGAATGACTGAACATTTTTGGTAGGATATTTCGGATAATCACATTATGAGCAATGACCTTTCCACTGTTCTTGACTGTAAATTTCAGGATAACTTCCTGACCCACCTGTGCAGTTTCCGGAAGTTTGACATCCAGGGTGATACCCGGTGCTGAAACAAGAGTTTCTGCCATGATTTCGGTTGCAAAACGGACAGTTGCAACAGATCCGATTGTTCCCGGTTTTTGAGGGATGACACGAATCGCAATTTTCTTCTTTTCACCCGGTTTCAATTCTTTAAAAGTCCAGATCAATCGATTTTTTACCCATTCTGCTTGTGGAATCGTTCCTGTGAGTTTAGTTCCTTTTGGAATTTGATCTTCAACAACAATTTTTCTCGCAATTCGATCACCAACATTTTTAATCAAAATGCTGTAGATTAATGGTTTTCCCAGCACTGCATTTCTGGGTGCGATTTTTTCGATTTTCAGATGAGGTCGTTGTATTCCATTGGATTTTTGAGTTGAGGGAGAAATTCCGATGGAATTGTTATTTGTTTTTTCTTTTGTAATCGCCGGTTCTTCCAGCTCTTCTTCGCCGGTGGTGAGTTGAAATGGTTTTTCTTCTGGTTCAATAGAATCGGGTTCATCTGAAAGGTTTTTCAGGTAAGGACTCTTTGATTCATTACCTGTTTCTTCAGGAATGGGTTTCAGGTCAGGGGTCTCTTCCGTTTTCAGGCCAAAATCATCTTCGAGCTCTAACTCTTCATCGTATTTAAAATCTTCAGGGACAGGATCTCCGTTGGGTTCTTCTTCATCGTTTTTATCATTTGGTTCTTCAGGAAAAGAATCTTCCAAATCTTCAGTTACTTCTTCGTTCATTTCCTCTGAAGAAATCAATGGCTCGTTATCCGCAAATGGGTCTTCCTTGATTTTGGGTGATTCGTTCAATTCATCAATTGCAGGGAGTTCAACTAGTTGCGATTCATCGGCAAAATCTTCAACAGGGTTACTGTTTTCAGAATCTTCATTTTCCTCCAATGGGATCGCTTTATCTGTTAAATTCAGCTTTAATGGTTCCGGCTCATTCGTAGAATTTGATGGCTGCCGGGTTAATAGTTTTAGGCCTTCTTTTTTAGAAACAGGTGCATTATCAAGAGGCTGAGGTTCTTCATTCCCAGTAAGCTCTATGCCATTGATGTTGTGCTCGTGCTCGTGCTCGTGCTCGGAAATATTTTCAGCAACAACAACCGATCCAGACTCTGGATTAATGTTATTCGTTTTTGTATCAACTTCATCATCAAAAGTGAGGCTGTCTGCTTCGAATTCGTCTTCCGGAAGTTCATTGTTCAGATCGATGCCAACGATTTCTTCTTCTTCTTCAGGTTTGGAAATATTATCCACTTCTGATGGTGGGTTATATTTCGGGATAGAAGCGACTTTCTCCGGCCTGCTTGTTTCATCAATCGTTGGAATTGTTTTGGGAGTGGGAGATTTTACTTTTGCTGTTTGCGTATTAACATTTTTATTTGCAGGCGGGGCTGGAGAAGATGTGATCGTGGTAACACTAGGCGCATTTTCAGACGGAGTCTTATTCTCTGGGGCCAGAGTGACAGATTTGTCAGATTCTGTAAGCTTATCCAGATCTTTTGTTCTAAGACTCTCTTGTACTTGTAATACAGCTAGTAAACAGATACCAAGAACGCCCGCTACCGCAGAGAACTTCCAAACGGCATTTTGCATGGGATTCCTTCCCCAATCAAATTAAATAATTTGAAATCAATAAGTTAAGACGATTTTACAGTTAGAATTATACTTCCTGCACTGTCGTTTGAAAACAGACTTTTTCTTATAAATAACAGCAGACAGATATGCTTTTCTAATCCGGTTTCATAGCAAAAATTGCAAAAAAAGAAAAGACTAAAGCAATATATGTCTGTTCTGAGTGATTTGCCTCTGCATAGTTGGCATTTCAAACAGTTGAAAGTAAGGGAAATCGAGATCCAGAAACTCAAATATTCACGTTGACAGGCCGTTTGTGGTCGCATGTTCAGTATTAGGCGAGAGGGAATAGACAACTCCAAACCAAGTGAGTGAAATAACAGTCTGCTGATTAGCAGTGTTTTGTTTCAATGATCAATCGTTGGTGGGTGGCTCCGTGTCCACATCCCGCCATTTCATCGCTCGGTCCATCGGCTCAATGCGAAGGGCAACAATTCCATCTTGAAAAAGTCTTACGGTGCCTGAAGATTCGGAGACAGCAATTGCAATGGCGTTTGTTGCTTTTGAGATCGCTGCAGCGGCCCAGTGACGGGCTCCCAGTCCTTTAGAAAGAGTCAAACCTTCTGCAGGGGCATCAAGAATTCGTCCTGCAGCATGGGCAATTCCATCAGCGGTGATGATGAATGCTCCATCAATGAGAGCAAGTTCCTTAATGCTTTCTCGAACTCTCGGGCTTCTTATCTGACGTTCCTGCTTACCATATCCTTTGAAGGGATCATGGACCTGTTCATGGGAAAGAGTCATCACTTTTCGGTGATCTCCCACGACAAACAAAGCACCGACTGGTTTGCCTTCTCTTCCTTCTCGGCCAATTTCCACAGAAATATCGACAACAGCACGTAAAGTTTCCAGTGGAACTTTTGTTTCGAGTCTTCGCAAATCGCGAGCAGTCAGTTTTGCCAGACTTTCAGAAAGATTGATCACACTAATTGTATCAATAGTGTCCTTTTCAAAACCTGCATAAAGCGCAACAATTTTTTCACCCGACTGAAGATATTCGTTAGCAATTGCTTCAAGAATTGCCTGGTTGATTTGGATTTGCCTTGTTTCCGGCTCATGAAGAATTGAAATCAGTTTCACTTCGTCTTCAACAGCAGCTCTTTGAACATCCGGTTTATCCGAGGCAACGAGAAGGTTGAGTTTCTTGGTGATTTTCTGGATTTCAGGGAAATCATAGGGGATTTCTGCGAGAATGATCAGGGTCGTCGCGTCATTTTCAAGCGCAATGCGCTTTGCAGCTGTCAGCAATGTCTTAAATTGTTCGCTTACTTCAACTCGCTTCATTTAAAGAAGTCCATTCATCATGAATGACCTGTATGTGTAGATTTTAACAATGTGTAGATTTTAACAATGTGTAGATTTCAACAATGTGTATGATTTCAACAATGTGTATGATTTCAACAATGTGTATGATTTCAACAATGTGTATGATTTCAACAGTGGTAAACACTAAAAAAACTTTTCAAATCCCTATTTCAGATAGGAACCTTTAATAGTTTAGATAAAAGAAACATTGCGTCAACGGACGAAACCTGTTTTCAGAAAAAAATATTCTGTATTCACTGCAAAAATACAATTCGAAGAGGAACCTCTCTATCTATTGAATCAGATTTTCTGTTCGCTTGCTGGTGATGGCAATCTTGCTGCTCTTGCCAAATATTCCAAATTCAGTTTGTTCAATGTTTAATTCACGGGATGTGATAATTCCTTGCTGCATGTCAAAAACAAGTTTGCCCGTTGGTGTTTTCTGGATAAGCTGCAATCGTAATTTGGGATCTTCTATCTGGGTGATCAGGACTGTTTTCAGGCTAAAAATCGCTTGATTGTTATCGACTGAATCAAGCTGATATTTCCTGATGTATTTGATCCGTTGGTTGAGATTTTCACTCACTTTCAGGTCACTTTCATATTTTTCACTCCATTTATCTCCGATTGCAATGGGATAATCCGGAAAGACAATGAGAAAATTCTGGTTACCTAGCATTGCAACAGAATTGACTGTTGAATTGGTAAGAGTGGGATCTCCTTTGCCAGCATTTCTCAGGTCGAGAATTTCCAGTAATTTTCCTTGCTGATTAAATTTAAACCGGGAAAGCGGCTTTCCGATCGCTTCATTTACGCCTGTAAATTGGACTGGAATCTCTTCATTTTTTTGACTGTCGTATGTGATCGGTTCTGCATCAGCAAATGTTGCTGACATCTTAACATGATCCAGAACTGGTTCCAGAATCGCATGGTTTCCTGAGTCAATCGAGACGACCCGATAGTGCATTTTTGTGTCGGATTCATTGGTATTCGTTTCGCTAAAGTCCTCCTTAACTGTATTAACTGAGGACGAATTCAATACGGAATAACGTATGATCTGGTTGGTCTTGAATTTATAAACAAAGAGGTGTTTCTTTGCAGTCTCTGGAGTGGTAGCACTTTCTTGGGTTGTTGCAGAAGTTTGGCTGATTTCTGCATTCGCTGGAGAAGTATCATCACCTCTTAAAATAGTCGTTATGGAAGATGAAAATCCGGCACTCAGGATTAATGTGAGCAACAAAGTTTTCAAATGATTCGATTGGTTTTTTGTACTCATATTCAGTCCTGAATTCTTTCTGAGGAGACCAAAATTCTGCCAGCCATTTTAAAAAATGAAAATAAATCCTAAAATTGAAGCCGATTTCTCGAGAATATTAGCAAAGGGAAAGATATCCGAGAAGAGGGATTCCAGTCACCCGAAAGAAAAGTTAAAAAGCTAGGCAATATCTAGAAATGATTTAAAACGTGGCGTACTGTGTATATAGTCGGGATAGCACTTAAACCTTCTACATCGGTAGAAACGTTCTAAGCTTGGATCTATAGTGCATGTTTTCGTGAAATATCAGGCTGGGCATGTTAAGATGGAGAGAATAAACTCAACCAGGAAGCAGTTTACCCTTTGGGCATTATTTCCTTTGAGCAGCATAAAAAATTGTTATGGTGAATGATTCAAAGGTTCAACTCATTTTTCGGTCAATATTACGAATTATAAAAGATTAAATAAGGTAAGCAAACAGCGTGAAGTTGATTAAGGAAAAAAATAAAGCCGGCTTCATTGCGCTTGCTGTCATCATATTATTGTTTGGTTTTACCTACATTCTTCCAAAAGCATTCGACTTTATTCGTGATATTATCCTGTTATTGGCCATAGCAGGAGGACTTTTGCTGTTATGGAAATTGCTTGCGCAAGTGGAAAATCTCAGCCAGGAATTAACACGGATTAATAAAACATTGGCAGATAAATCCTCAATTAAACAACCTGTTTGTAAGTCGTGTGGGAAGTATCTTTCAACGGAAGTCAATTATTGTCCGGATTGCGGAGCAGATCAGCATTCGTAATAACCGGGTCAGGTAAGCAGGCTACTCACTTAAGACTTTGCAAAATGAACATAGAGAAAAAATATGAGTGAAGAGCATCTCAATCAGTATCTGGGGCAGGAAGTAATCCTGGATGTTCAGGGAATGTTTGTTTACGCAGGAATCCTGGCTGATTGCAGTGAAAAATATTATGTTCTGGAAAATGCGGACGTTCACGATTTACGAGATTCATCCACCACCAGAGAACTTTACGTAATTGAATCTAAAATTCATGGAGTTCGGGCCAACAGAAAAAAAGTTCTGGTTAGCGTTTCCGATGTGATCAGCCTCTCTTTGCTTTGTGATGTGATTGAATGAGATAGATGTTCGGGATTTATTATTTGTGGATTTAATAAACTCTCACTTCACAGATTCTTGCATGATCCAGGCCATTGGTGCTGGTAACAGTAATTCTTAAAGCATCAGCTTCGACAGATTCCTTCTCTTGATATTCATTCACATCATGTCTTCTGAGTCTTTGGTGATTGTTTTCAATTTGAAACAAAGTCGTCCATTTGTTGTTTAAACATATATCAATATGGTAATCGCGAACTGTTTCTTCCTGTGGTTTTCCCCATTGCATCAGTTCCAGACAGGCATCAGCTAACGTCATTGTCAGCATGCGATGAAGCCCGGTATCAAAAATAAGCTGGATTTGTTTGATATTAATCGGGTTTTTCCAATTAAGTTCGATCGAGGGTTCTTCCGTATTAATTGGTTCACTGATCCAGCGATTTGTTCCTTTTTTGATACGTGAAAGTGGGGCTCCACTTTCTCCATGCAGGCTTCTTGTTTGTCCCGAGCAAAGTTCTGAACAGTTTTGATGGTTTTGTGATTCGGACGTTTCCCATGTTGCCTTGAGAGCAAGGTCGTTCGGATCTTCATTAAATATGCCTATGAGGAAAACGTCATCTTTAAGCAACTGCTGCTGTATATTTGTGATCGCTTCTCGATTTTTCAAAATATCAGGGAGAGCAACCTCGTTTTTAATTGCATAAGAAGCAGAGGTTCCGACGCCTTGCCCGATCACCGAGCAGGTTGCCATCACTCGCGTTGAAGCAAAGGCAAGATGTGTTGCAGAAATATTTCGGCCAGCAAACATGAGGTTGTTAATTTTGGAACTGACACACGCTGCAAGCGGAATATCGTAAAGCAAGGGCAGCCGGTGTTGTGTGCAAGGGGGGATTTCCGGTGCATCAACGCCTTCCGGCGGGTGAACATCAATAGGCCAACCTCCATAAGCAATTGCATCATCAAACTTACGGGATTCAAACAGATCGTTTTGTGTTAAAACGTGATGGCCTATGAATCGTCTGCTTTCTCTTTTACCGGGTAGAAAGCCGAACCATTCCAGAGCCCATTGTTCTGCTCCATGATCTCCACCATTTTTGACATGATCCCAAACCCCCATCACAATGGATAAAAGTTCATCACGAATTTCTTCATTTTGAGAAATGGTATCGAGGTGCCCGCCCCATTCGACCCACCAATACCCGTATTCCAAGCCGTAATCCAGATACTTTGATGCATGTGGCCGTAACTTGAGGTCTTCTTCCGTGAACTTTCTTGCCCAGGAAGGAGCAACAAACGGAATGGGAGCGTCATGCTTTTTTGCTTGAAAAAGTAATGTTGACCCGAGTCTTTTATTGTCAGCTTTTTCCAATGCAAGGTTTTCAGAAAAATCAGAGGATGCTTCGCGCCCTTCCATGAAAGGGGCACCTGCTTCAATTCCGAGTCTTCCGTCTCCCGTACAGTCAATGAAAATTTGAGCATTGATTGTAAATTGGTCTTCTGTTGAAACTCTTTCTGCAGTCACGTTTTGAATGACATTATTTATTACTTCAGCTTGAGTCACAGACGTGTTTAATAAAAGCGTGAGGTTCGGTTCATTTTTGCATTTGTCGTAAAGAATTAAATCAAACATGGAAGGAGAACGTTGCGGATTGTGTATGCAGTTATCAAGGCGAATTTCTTCAATGATGCCTGTTTCTCTCGCTTCGGTTTCCAGTTCAATTCCCCGCTGGCCACTCATGTCTGCCCCAACGATATGCATACGGATTTCGCTGGATGCATTTCCTCCGAGGACTGGTCTGTCCTGACAGAGAATCACTTTAGAGCCGTTTCTGGCAGCAGCCAGCGCAGCTGACACGCCGGACATTCCACCACCTGCGATTAAAATGTCTGTGTTTAATGTCTGCTTCTTAATGTTTTTACTCGGCATTAATTACTCATGGTTTATCAACGGGTATTTTTCTGGCGTTTTGCAATGCCAATCAAAACAGGCTTCTTACATACGGAACAATTTCAAGCTGAAATGCCTTCACCGTGAAGTAACCAAAGAATACAGCGGACCAGATGACCATGATTGTTTGAAGCCAGCCCATGGAAATCTGTTTCGCGAGAACTTTTTTATTCAGGTAAAGCAGAATAAAGGAATAGAGAAACATGACTGCACCATTCATTGCGGCTGCAGTTCTGATCAGGAATAGAGGCTTGTCGAATGTTGGGATAGAAAGAATGATGATTCCCAATAAAATTTCTCCCCAAAGGAAGCAGAAGTACAATTTGCTTAATGTCCAGAATTGATTGTTTTTGAGGTAATTGACTTTGACAATATCTGTTGAAATTCGTGCAACAACATCCAGCACACCCAATTCTGTTGTAAGCAGAATTGCAATTCCCATAATGAGAAATCCAAATTTAAGAAACGATCCGAATTTGAGTGTTCCCAGAATATTGGCCTGACCCCAAATGAAATTCATACCTTTGCCAAATTGTTCCATACCCGGTTTCAGGACTCCTT
>JAJRVU010000390.1 GCA_024277145.1 Planctomycetota bacterium | reverse complement strand
TATGGATTTCGGTTAAGATTAGCAAGTGGTAGTAAATTCTGGGGAATTCCGAATCCAATTCCGATCAGCCAGGTTCAATATTTTACCATCTCTGAATAATGACTATTTCAGGGACGACTAAATAATATTTCCCACTGCTCACGGGTGTCCCAACCAACTTGATTGGTTACCTGATGTTGAAACGGAGGGTGCCAATTTTTGCAGGTCAGTAGTAATGCTTGGTCAAGCTTTAAATGTCATGCATCAAATTGCAACTGGCGTGCTAGTTTAACTGGACTGGGTGACATTTATACATAGACGGAGTAGTAGGTCAGGCTGTAGCCTGACAATGAATGCAGAGAAAATAACGATGAAGTATTTTCATCACAGAGGCACCAAGTCACGAAGAATAATTGTTCAAGTAGGGTCTGCTGTGTGATGTCTTTTAAATAATCTGTGGCCATTTGTGTGAATCTGTGGTTCCTTCTTACTTAGGTCAGGCACAGCACTGACCTACGGTTTTCTCTTCTTGAAATAATCTCCGCGGCTTTAGAATCTCTGCATGGAGACCTTTTCTTTATTTCTCACTTCTTATTTTTCAAACCTAACAATAAAAAAGAGAGACGGCTATAAACCATCTCCCTTATTTATATTTTATCACTATATACTTTTAATAAGTATCAGGATGTTGCAGCACTCTTTTTTCCTTCCCTGTTCATCAACCATAGTAAAACAGGGCTTGCAACATAAATTGAACTGTATGTACCAACAATCACTCCCATCACAAGACAGAATGCAAAGCCATGAATTCCCTCACCGCCAATGGCATAAAGAATTGCAACAACCAGGAATGTTGTTAACGATGTCAATATCGTACGTGCCAACGTCTGGTTCAGGCTTTTGTTAATCATCTCTTCGGTTAGTGCAGGGTTCTTTCCGCGAACTTCACGAATCCGGTCAAACACCACAATGGTATCGTTTAATGAGTACCCCACAATTGTCATAAAGGCTGCAATCATGGGAAGGTTAATTTTAAAATCATATAGGAGTAACGCGTTTCCTAAACTACTTCCACTGAAGTAAGAAGCCATTGCAACAATTCCAAGAACTACAAGGACATCATGAACCAACGCAACAACAGCAGCTAATCCGAATGTAATTTGCTGGAATCGGAACCAGATATAAGCAACAATCGCAATAAGACTGATCAGCATGGCAAGCACAGCGGATTGTTGCATTTCCGTTGCAACAGAACTGGCAAAGCTGCTGACTCCTTCAAATGTCGGCTCATCTGCCATCACTTTTTTCATATTATCCAGGGATGTTTTAAAATCTTCTGAAGAAATCTCCGAAGCTGCCAGAATTTTCACTTTCCCAAAGCGTTTAACCTGTCCTTCGATCGATTCCATTCCTGATCCGGATAATCCTTGAGGCTCTAACAGATTTGCCGGCTCCTCATATTTCAAACCACCTTCTGTTTTGATCAACTTTAGCTGATCGATCAAATGGCTCGTTACGGTTTCAACAGAAACTTCACTACTGAACGATAATTCAGCGCTATTCCCACCTGCAAATGGTCCTGCAACAACTGGCGTTTTTTCATCTTCTTTTTGTTCAGGAACCGGTATTGATTTTAATTCCGAATAATCCATCGTAATTTTAATTAAATCCATACCTGCATTAGATAAAGTTTCACCTAAAGAATCACGAACCTTGTTAGTGTTCTGCTCTTTAGTTCGTAGTATAAACCGCTTACCTTTATTTTCGATATCTTCTTCTGTTGATAAGCTAATTTTATCAATCGTGATTGCACTGCCGAATGCTTCCGATCCAGAGAGTGTTTTTCGTACTTCACTGGTATCCTGAAGCTCCGAAAATTCAAAGGTTATCATCGTTCCACCACTGAAATCGATATCAAGATTATCCTGACCTCGATTTATCAGGGTTCCCATACCTGCAATAATTAAAACAGCAGAAACAAATGCTGCAATCATTCTTTTGGAGAGAAAATTCCATTCGGTATGACCAATAATACTGAGCATTTTCAAATCTGTTATCCAACGTTTTCGCTCACAAATATCAAATATTAATCGACCAAAATAAAGAGCAGTGAACATACTCATCACGATACCGATAAACAGTGTCACAGCAAAACCACGAACCTGATCAGTACCAATCATATAGAGAATAACAGCGATAATAAGCGTCGTCAGGTTTGCATCAACAATGGTGGTGAATGCCCGACTGAACCCATTCTGGATGGACATTCTTAAACTGGAACCACGGTTCTTTTCTTCACGTATTCTTTCAAAAATCAGTACGTTGGCATCAACTGCCATACCAATTGTCAAAACAATACCAGCTAAACCGGGAAGGGTGAATGTTGCTTTAATTAATGCCATTGTTCCCATTACCAATATCAGGTTGAGCATCAGGCATAAATCAGCAACAACTCCAGCAAACAGATAATAAACAAGCATGAATATAACAACAGAAGCAACTGCAATCAGGATCGCAATCCGTCCTTTCTCTTGCACGTCATTTCCTAAAGTTGGACTGATTGTAAATTCACTGATCGGGTCCGGACGAATAGGAACAACCAAGGCACCCGCATTCAGAACTTCGATCAATTCATCAATTTCTGCACGGGTAAACTGGCCTTCAATAATTCCACTGGCACGAATGACCGCATTTACGGATGGGGCAGAATGGATTTCTCCATTTAATAAAACAGCCAGACGAGAATGAAAACCATCTTTTTGAGGCTGATATTTTCCAGTCAGTTCACCAAACAGGTTTGCACCCCGACTATTAAACTGAAATGCAACTGCGGGGGAACCTTTCGATGAGATTGTCGGATTAACGCGTGTCAGATATTTCCCTGTTACTCGGCGTTTCTGTTTTTCAAATACAACCAGATATTCAATGCGATCATTGCCTTCAGCATCTTTCTGTACTTCACCATTCACCTCTAATGGGCGAGTGATTACAGAACCATATGTCGAAGTTTCTTTTTGTAAACCTGCAGAATCTACTGCGGAAGGAAGCCAGGAAGCTTCAATACCACCATCAGGGTAAAGTACGGACTTTTTTGAACCCTGGGCACGGCGAATGACATCCTGATGCATCACCCGGTTAGCAAGGACTGCAAATTCCAAGCTTCCTAATTGTGTCATCTGCCGTTTTTTCTGGGCAACAACATCAGGATCAGCTCCCGGAATAATTACTTCAAGACGATCAGCTCCCACCTTGCGGACGGTCACTTCTTCTGTTCCTGAAGGATTAATACGTTTGGCAACTGCTGTCACCATCTGGCTCATCACCTGGTTATTAATTGGTTTGTCTTCTGTTGCAATAACCTGGAAGACCATGTTAGTACCGCCGGCAAGGTCGATACCAAACCGAAGTGCATCCTTCATCGGATGTCCCTGGGAAAGCTGCCAGACAAATGGTGATAATCCGAATACTAAAGTAAAAAGGACTACACTGATTCGACCGGAAAGATCTTTCAGTTTCAAAGCTCTTGCGATTAAAGTTCCAAGAACAAAAGGAAGCACAAAAACAAGAAACAACACAGCAAGAATTATCAAGC
>JAJRVU010000389.1 GCA_024277145.1 Planctomycetota bacterium | reverse complement strand
CAGCTTGATATTGTTCAACAAGTTCTGAAAGTGGAGGAAATCCCTGGCACCGAATTCCTTTGGTACTTCCTTCAAATCCCCAAATGGCACCATCACTTGTTAAAAAAACAGTGGTGTCATGCCCCATTGCTAATGATGACAACGCACACGAGAAAGCAAGAGTGGCGTTTTTTCCGTTGTCAGACTTTCCAACAGTCAACATGACCACTACGTTATTTTGGTCTGAAACCATGATTTATATCCATTCAGTATTTGAGAATTCTTATTTGAGAATAATGACAGCACGTTGAATTTCATTCTCTGCGTCGAAACTCTCTACCGTGTGCCCCATTCGCTTAGCCCATGATTCCAGATCAAGCTTAAACGCCAGATCAGTAGCAGTCACTTCAATTTTATTTCCAGGTTCGAGGGATCTTGCTGCCTTTGTCAGTTCCACAATTGGCATAGGGCAATTCATGCCTTCGCAGTTAAGTTGAAAATTAGCCATTAATGTACTTCCTGTGTTGTATGCAAAGCTAGTATACCGCCATTTATGTGAAATTCATGTTGCGTATTCTGGCAATAACTCTGGTTTTAAATCATCGTCATAAGATGTGTTCAGGCAGGATATAGATATTAGCGTAATACTGAATAACGTATTAATAGAAGTTGAATAGGTTGACTATTCGATTTATACCGCTTGGTTCTAAAAAGCACAAATTGACGGTTAATGAAATACGGACAGTCTTGAGCAATCCATACGCTTAACCGTTGGGGATGGATCCAGACCCGAAATTGGTTTTCTTTTTTGAAGATGGTCCTGATTTGCTACTTGGGTCAGCTTGTGAATTTAACGTCCAGTTATAATCAGCGAAAACAGTTTCTACTTCACCATTAATTGCACGAGTGATAGAAAATCGCAACTCTTCATCTTTAATACGTTCAAACAGCCATGGTAAGTAACCGCCGATAGTGGCCCAGTCTTCTCCATACCATTGAAGAATCGGGCTGAGAAGTAATTGATTATGGGTTGAATTGAAATCGACATAAGTACGATTATTAGCAAATTCGTAAGACTGATCTTCCAATTGAGCAGAGATGCGTGGACCAACATAAGCTTCACGTCGAAGTGCAGGGCAACTGCGCGCAGCGCAGACCAATGCAACGTGAATCCGTGGTTCCTTATATTCTTTACGAATCATTTCATGTTCAATTTCGTTCAAGCTAAGGGTCTGATTCCCAAGTATATGTTCTCGAATATCAAAAAATTCTTTTCCATCCTGTTGGAAACTCATAACCGAATCACGAATTCCATGTGAGATCACACCATCAATTACGAATGCATTGTACGCATTGCAGAGTAGTGCCAGCCGTTCAGCTTTGGTGGCCAGTTTTTCTGCTTGAGCTTGTCCCAACTGTTTGAGGTAAGTACGAAACAGATAATCTCGTCCCATTCCATCGTAATCAACCAATCCATTTTCGACATAGGATTTCAATAAATAGTCCCATAATGCATGGTCAACTCCTGATGCATCCAAATGCGGGACAGGTTTTGTTGTCGGGTGCACATTTTGATACGTGGCGTTTGCGACAACAATGGGAACAATAAACGAAGCAATAGCCAGCCAGAAAAATGGGCCATAATATGATTTCTTTTCTTTATCCATGTTTAGCAACCTCCGGTTTTGTTGCGTTGATTTTATGGTGAAATGGTTTGTTTTATTTATTATTACTTGTGTATAAAATGTGTAGGAATCAAAATGTCTCTATTTCATTCTGGTAAGTTGAGTTGATAAAGTTTCTCATTCGGCACGTCACCGAGATGAAGAATTTCCATTGGGCAGCGTACAACACACTCTGCACAGCCGACGCAAGGAGAATCCTGCAACGTGACGGGTATTCCTTGCATTGCTCGCGATTTAATGTCGATTCCCATCTGGCAATATTGGTTGCAAACATTGCAGTCGATGCACTTTCCTTTTTCGGGAGTGATTTTGAATTTGGACCATCGTCCCCAGAAGTTCATCCAGAATGCCAGCGGGCACCACATTCTGCACCATAATCTTTGTCCTAAAAACGGATAAAAACCGATTGCAATTGCGCCGGATAAAAATGTCCCAATCCAAATGTTGTAATAGCCTAGTGGTCCTTGAAAACCCATTAAGTCAGCAATTGTTGCGATCGCTGCCAACGGAATGAAGACAAATCCGAATCGTTCTACCTTGCGTGGCCAATCCCCCTTCGGACCGCGGTGCCTGAAACTGTTTCCAACCGTTTCAGCTAAAGCTCCACACGAACAGAAGTATGTACAATAAATTTTCCCCCACCGAATTGTCACCAGCGGGATCACGATGAATGTCAGTACTGTGGCCCATACAACACCAACAGCAGCAACGGTGTGCCACCATGCAGGGTCACCCGGACCGACTGCAGGATCAAGTTTAAATGCACTGAGGTTGAGTGGCCAGGCATTGATTGACCGAGAGATTAACGGTGTCCATGGATTTCGCCCCAGATAAACAGCTAGGAATGTGGGAATACCCCACCAGAGCGTCCACTGGGTCGCAATGATGATTATATTCCGGCGCCAGATTAACCGATGCCCTGACTTCATAGCCCAGTACAATCCGAAGAATGCGATCGCCGAAAAGTACAACAGGTAGTACAACCCGTATGCATTGGAAAAATATGTCGGTATCAGATTATAAATCCATGTCAGTCCCGGCACATAATAGGGACCACTTCCAGCTACCGCAGGATCAAGTGTAAAAACATGCGGAGCAACAGAATAAAATGCGTATAGAAACAAACCTGAAAACAGCAGAAGTTTTGATGACTTAATTTGAAACAAAGGCGTATGCCCACGTGCCTGCCTGTTCCAATTCAGCAAATTGAATCCGAACAAAACCAACCACATGATTGGTAACGCCCAACCAAATACTGTATCAGCCCAACCCAGCAATGGCGAATTTTGCAAAAAAGATAAACCTGAAATCAACAGTTTGCCATCACCTGCTGCATCGGGATGAAGCACAAAGAGATTTGCAAAAAAGTAGATGAAAATTCCCACAGCTAGGCCAACCATCGACATTGCTAGTCGTCTGGGTGTCCAGATGCCATCAAGTTCAAGTCCCATATCCATCAAAAAATCAACAGGCGGTAGTGAGCCAATTAATATGATGACCTGATTATTGGAAATCGATTGTGTCTGACCAGAAACATTTAAGACGACTTGATCGCTACGGATTTCCTGCACATTACTATTACGAATAATTGTTAGCTGCCCGGTTCGTTCAGCTTCTTCCAGAAATTGCTGGTTATCAGTTTTGGCCCGGAAAAAATTATCACCACGATAAGATAACGTCACTCGGTTTGTCTCTGAGAGCAATAATGCTGCTTCAATTGCGGAATTTCCTCCACCAACAACAAGAATGTCCAGATCGTTGTAGTCGTCTGGCGAATGCATCCGGTAGGTCACTGTAGTGGCATTGTCAGCGCCGGGACAATCCAGTAAACGCGGCTGCCCCTGTCTTCCAACGGCAACCAACACATATCGGCATGGAAAACTTTTGTCTGTTTTTGTTTCAACTGCAAATTGACGTTCGCCGGATTTTCGTACTCGTGCAACTTCAATGTCTTCTTTAACTCGTAATTTTTTTGTTGTAACCAGTTGATTGATTCGGTCCAGAAACTCGTCTTTTTCGAGATCGTTACTGACATCGAGTTCACTCTGATTGGCAAGAGACTGTGGTTCTGCATAAACCATTTTTCCCGGTGGGAAACTGCGAACGGTACTGGCAATTTTTCCACGTTCAAGGACAACATATTTCAGACCAAGTTTTTCAGCTTCGATTGCAGCAGAAAGTCCAGCTGGTCCTGCACCGATGATAACCAGATCAAGCCGTTCGTCTTCTTCTGCCTGAGTACGAAATAAACCATCACGATTCATCTTTTCGATAACTTCTTTACCTTGGTTGGCTGCGACTTTGACCAATGGCATGCCGGTTACGTCACCAATCACAAAGATACCACGAACGCTTGACTCAAATCGAGAATTCACGATTGGTAAAATTTCCTGCGGTGGAACAGTTGCAAAGAAATTTTTTCGAGAAGAAGATTTATTATTCTGTATCGTTGGCATGCCCTTCCTTGAGATCCTGATTTCTGTTTGTTTTTATCATACTTTGAAAGAAAGATCGAGTACATCCCGGTTCAATGGTCCTTACGTTCATGGCAATTTGTACAAAATTGTAGATGCAATTACTGATCAATTCAGTGAATTACCATACACAAACAAGCATTCTTAATATTTTGATGTGAGAGGCCTGTTTTTCTTACGAAAATAATGGGGTGTTCAAGAAAATTAATAATCGCTCTGTTCTTTAACGAGCAGAATAGCTTACTTGGTCTTTATATTCTGGATGAATAAGTCCATACTGATATTCTTAACGTATCAATGAGTTTTCAGGATAGGAACGACTCACCATTTATTAAAAGGGGTATCAAATATGTCTGATAGCGAACCTGCAGGGATTTTTGAAGACGCAATCCGTCGGCTAGATCGCGCATTTCAATATGCACAAATTGACGACGAAGCTGTTATGAAGCTCAAGCATCCCAAAAGCATCCTTCAGGTGGCAGTCCCCATTCGGATGGATGATGGTTCTCTTCGAGTTTTTACCGGTTATCGAGTTCGTCACGATGATACACGTGGTCCGGGTAAAGGAGGAATTCGTTTTCATCCGAATGTGGACCTTGACGAAGTGAAAGCGTTAGCGTTTTGGATGACATGCAAGTGTGCTGTTGTTGGAATTCCATTTGGAGGAGCCAAAGGTGGAGTGACCGTCAACCCGAAAGAATTATCACGATTAGAACTGGAACGACTGAGTCGTGGATTCATTGTACAGATTGCTGATTTTATCGGACCTGAAATCGACGTACCAGCACCGGATGTCTACACAAACTCAATGATTATGGGTTGGATGATGGACGAATACTCTAAAATCCGTCGTCAACGTACGCCTGCAGTTATTACCGGGAAGCCTATTGAATTAGGCGGTAGCCTGGGGCGTGATGATGCCACCGGTCGTGGTGCATACTACTGTATTAAGGAACTCGAAAAAATTCGCGGTTGGCAACCAGAAAAAATCCGCGTTGCTGTTCAGGGATTCGGAAACGCAGGGCAGCATGTTGCTCGGTTACTGCATGAAGATGGTTACAAAATTGTTGCCGTGAGTGATTCACAAGGCTCGATTTATAAAAAAGAAGGGTTTGATGTCCCCAGCCTTATCCAGATGAAAAACACAAGTCGTCAATTAAAAGCTGTTTACTGTGATGGATCAGTTTGTGAGTCGGTTCCAGCCGACGAATTAACGAATGGCGACCTTCTGGAACTGGATGTTGATATATTAATTCCGGCTGCGCTCGAAAATCAGATAACGATTAAAAATGTCAATCGAATTAAAGCCCCGGTTATTGTTGAAGTTGCCAATGGGCCGACGACCGGTGAAGCGGATGACATTCTCAATAAAAAAGGGACGCTGATTATTCCTGACATTCTGGCCAATGCGGGAGGTGTCACGGTGAGTTACTTCGAATGGGTTCAAAATAAAGCAGGCTATTATTGGGAAATTGATGAAGTTCAGTCAAAATTACACACGATCATGTCACGCGAATTCGGGAATGTTTATAAAATTATGACCGATAACAAAATTGATATGCGTACTGCAGCGTATGCTTTAGCACTCCAGCGAATCGGAAATGCCATCGGAGCACAGGGAACCATTGACTACTTCACGGGATAGGTAGGAGAATTCTTCCTGGCTGGAAATTAACTATTGGTGAATATTTATCACTTTAATACATTGATTCTACTCGTTAAGACTTGCTAAACAACCAGTGTAAAAACTTATAGTATTCTTAAAGCAGGAGGCAACTGTATCGATGCTGCAATCTGCACAAACGCAATGCTGGGATTGACAGAACCTGCCAGCAATGGAATTGGCGCAGCCCTCGGTTATTAAGCAAGCCATTTTTTGAATTGAAGCTGTTCAATTCAATTATCTCTGGAACTTTATTTTTGTAATTACCGTTGTGAGAGGCGGACAAAATCGGGGGCGATAGTCTTATTTTGTGATTAATTGACCGGAATTAGGCGTTTTCTGCTCGTTTTACAGGCTTGCTTCTCAATATTTTAAAAAATGTTATACATAAAACATCAGATAGTTTATCCTTCAATAAAGAATTACTCTTCAAATAAACATATGGGTGAGTATTGATGTTACTGGAAGAAGAGACCTTCTTTTTGATAAAATGAAGTTCTTCTCAAATTTGTTATGACGTTTTTATTAAATTGACTGAATTGGAACATTTGTATGTTTTCGCCTTACAGAATGCGATGTCCGAAATGCAAGACTCCCGTAACGATCAAAAAAGAGAGTTATATCGGAAAGAAGGTTGCGTGCAAGGAGTGCAGTACAAAATTTGTAATCAAAGCACCCGGAAAAAAATCTTCTGGTTCCAGATCGAAAAAATCGCCCAAAAGAAAAGTGGCAAATCCAGTTGGGCAGGATTCCGAATTCATGCTGGCTTTGGATAAGCTTGAACTGGCTGATGAAAGCCAATCTGTAAAATCTCTTCCGCAGGCTCCCGGGCGAAAATCCAAGGTTCGAATAAAAGAAGAGGCAACCGCACGCAAAGCAAAAAAGAAAGAAAAGAAAGAAAAGAAAGATTCAATCTCTCCTGCAGTGGTCATTGGTGGGTCGATTCTTTCTATTGCCTTTATTGGGGCAGCTATCTTTTTTGGTAAAGATTATTTACCTGCCCTTCCTGGCGGAAAAGTGGAAATACCGACTGCGTATTCCTGGTATACTAACGAAGATGAATCTTTTAGTATGCAATATCCGGAAGGATGGAAAATTGATGGTGGAGGTGGTGTTGGTGGGAAACCATTATGGGCTATTTGCAAAAAGGGATCAGTCACTATTGAAATTCGGCACAGTATGAGTGGGAGCGCCAAAGGAGGGAGTCCAATGGTTTTTCCTGGAGGACAAGTTGTAGACCGCGACGGTAAGCCCGTTGTGATTCCTGATGATCAGAAGCCTGTTGCATTGACTCATGCTGACAATTTACGAAAAGCAGAAAATAAGTTTGATGAATACAATGAGGGTAAAGCAAGAACGCTAGTAAGTGGTATGGGAGAATGTAGGATTTCCGAATTTACGACATCGAATTTTTTCGGGAGCAAGGCAGGCATTCGCGCCACTTATTTGACAAATCGGTATCAATTAACACTCTATTGCACGTGCCCGGAATCTGATTTTCGTGAAATGAATGGACCGTTCAGGAAAATAGCCATAAGTGTGACAGCCGGTAGGCCAAAGAAATAAATGTCTTCTTAAATGCAGTCATCGTCTCTCGAATTGTCTGGAACTGAAGTTCGGAAGGATTTAGAGTCCCATGGAGCAGGTCCATTCACGGAT
>JAJRVU010000388.1 GCA_024277145.1 Planctomycetota bacterium | reverse complement strand
TTGTTTAATGCATTCACCAACAACTTGGCAACTGTGATCTCACTCGAACTGAATTGAACATGACCAAAATCATCTTTTTGTTCGCCAATATCACCCAAGTCAAGTCCTTCACTGACAACGAGAATAGCTCGACCATCTTTTTTGAGTTGATCATTCACATTGTCTGCAATTTCATCAATCGTGAATTTTCGCTCTGCAAGATAAATCTGCAAAGGCATTTCCCGATTAGGGTCAGCTAGCCGGGCTGCTGCTGGAATAAAACCAATTCGGCGACCCATCGCTTGCATCACAAGCACCGGATCAGCAGGAGAGCTTCCCTGATTTTCTTCATTGGCCAATTGAACCATGTGTGCCCAATAGCGTGCTGTGCTTCCGTATCCCGGAGTGTGATCAATCAGTTTGAATTCTGAATCACCGACATCATTATCAATCGTTTTGGGAACCCCAACCCCAACAACATCCAATCCTCTTTCCTGTGCAAGGATTGCAACCTTGTTGGCGGTATCCATGGAGTCATTCCCGCCAATGTAGCAGAAGTAACCGATATCATGGGCTTTGAAAATTTCAATAAGCCGGTCGAAATCTTCTGGCTGATCATCCTTTAATTTATAACGGCAGGTTCCAATAGATCCAGCTGCAGGAGTGACACGCAAAAGGGAAATTTCTTCCTCAGGCTGTGAACTTAAATCAAGAAGTTCTTCTTTCAGAACTCCTTCAATTCCATGCCAGCCTGCATAAATTTTGCCGATTTCTGGCAGGTCTCGCGCTGCTTCAACAAGTCCTCGCAGACTGTTATTGATGACTGGTGACGGGCCACCTGATTGGGCAACAATCATATTCTTCGGTTTTGACACAATATCTCCCGGATATTTTCGCTTTTTATAACGTTCTTGTAGAATTCAAATGTTTAACAGAGTGTGAGACGTTTACACGTACCTTATGTACATCTTTCAGAGCTTCTCACCCCCGTAATCAGGGACAGTATACAATCCTCACCCCTGTTTCAGCAAACGTAACGGGGGGATTGAAAAAGAAACTCCATGAACATGTCAAATTTCAGGATTATCAGCCGAAAGAATGTTAGCTGATTGACAGGAAGACAGGGATATCAGCCCCGTATGGGAACGAGGTAAATGATATTATCCCTGATTTTATATTCAATGTTGAGCGGTTTGCAAAAAGAATCAAGCAGTTCATTGATGGATGCCTTTTTGAGATCCACTTCAATTTTTTCATTCAGATCAATACTCGCTGATTCAAACGCATCTTCATCGTACTCAATTGGAATTCCATTTTTTCTTAACAGATTAATTAAAATTATTGCAGAACCTGCTTTCAGTTTTAAAGTAAACTGCCTGCGATCCAGAGAAATTGGCTTGTTATCATTAACAGGATTTTTGAGTTTCTTTCCGATCAGGCGATTATCAAACTTTTCATGCTGCTCAATGAAACCTTTGAATGAAACGATCCTATTCTGAATGTCAATTTTCGGGAAGTTGGAATCCTGTTGAAATACAGGAACAATTTTTTTCAATTGCTTTCGTGTTATCTTGTACGATTTCGAAATGCTGACCGGATAGAAGACTGGAACAAGGGTTATGTTGTTTTTCTGATTCCATTTATAAGTGAGGTCATATTGAATCAGGATGATTGAAGCAATTTCAGAAAAAGAGACACCAGAAAGGGATCCGCTTGTCCATAAATCATGCGGAATCGGGTCAAGATTACTGATCGTAATTTGAAATTCCCGAGCCACATTTTCAAAGATTTTTCTCGGCTGATTCAGATCGTTCCATTGAATGGAAATCTTTCGGGTAGAAAAAGCCGCGTTTTTGGATTCTTCTATTTGAACTTGCTTCACAAAAATTAATGATCTCAGTGAAGAACTTACATTTTCCGGTCCGATGTAAATCGCGCCAGGAAGAATTGAGAGCGATGCTCGACATGTTTCGCCTGTTTTTTTCAGAACGTTGATCAGTGATGTATCTTTGATATTCAGGTTCAGCAGTTGATTCGGATTCACCCTGCGATCAAGGATAATGGATATTCCATAATGACGAGATAGGCTTTGAATCCCATCTCTCAATTGTCGATTTTTCCAACTGACTGAAATCAGGCTCGAAAGTGTTTTCTTGAATTCCCTTCCCTGTTTCAGGTCTGGAATATCCTGATCAAGATTAATGGTTGATTTGATTTGATTGAGAGTGACATGGTCCGATGACAAAATATTATCACTGAACAAAAAAAAGAATAAAATTGTAAATGAAAATTTCATTGTCTTATCAGGCCATTATTAAACTGTTTCGAATTTTAAAATTCAGTGAATCTTTGGAGAAAAACAGGAGCAGGACTGGAATTTACTATCACTGATCGGAGAAAATAAACATTGCTTCTTTCGAAATCACCACTCGATTTTAACATGATGACCCATTAATGAATTATAGATATCTTACTGAGGATTACCAAGATGAAAATGAATTTGATGAGAACTCTTTTATTCGGAATCTCCCTTTTCGTGATAAGCTCGTTTGTTCCTGTGTCTGCTCAGGACACTTTAAATTATCCTGTCATCGGAAAAATTCACAGGCTAAGCCCCGAGTTGGATCAACTCATCCCGAAAGATTCAAAGATTGAAGTCATTTCTTCAGGATTTTTGTGGGCAGAAGGTCCAGTTTGGATCAACACAAAAAAAGAGTCCTTTCTTCTGTTTTCTGATATTCCTCGAAATTCCATTTACAAATGGGTGGAAGGAAAAGGGTCCGAATTATACCTGAAGCCAGCAGGTTATACCGGGTTGTCAAATTATGGGAATGAACCTGGTTCCAATGGATTGATTTTAAATGCTGAGGGATCATTGGTCTCTTGTGAACATGGAGATCGTCGAATCGCCATCCTTACAAATGGTGGTGGAAAAATGACATTAGCAGATCGATATCAAGGAAAGCGATTCAACAGCCCGAATGATGGAACATTTCATTCCAATGGCGACCTTTACTTTACTGATCCTCCTTATGGTTTACCAAAAGGAGCAAACGACCCTTCACGTGAATTGGATTATTGCGGAGTCTATCGGCTTTCCAAAACGGGTGAAGTCACTTTACTCACAAAAAAAATGACTCGGCCAAACGGGATTGCATTTTCTCCTGATGAGAAAAAATTATATGTCGCACAGTCTGATCCCAAAGCTGCCATCATCATGCAGTACCCTGTGAATAGTGATGGAACCATTGGTGAGGGAAGCGTTCTTTATGATTTCACAACGTATGTTGGCCAGCGCCCGGGGCTTCCAGATGGATTGAAAGTGGATGCCAAAGGAAATCTTTTTGCAACAGCTCCCGGAGGTTGTTATGTATTAAGCCCGAAGGGAAAAGTATTAGGTCAAATTTCAACGGGTGAAAGAACAGCCAACTGTGCTTGGGGAAATGATGGTACCGTCCTTTACCTGACCGCTGACACTTATATTTGTCGAGTGAAAACCACAACAAAAGGGGCTGGCTGGTAAGTCTTTGTTATTCACCCAATGGAGAACTGAGCCGAAAAACTGAAATTTAGATCAACAATGTTAAAGGATTATTCGATACATCATGAAGATTGATCAAATTGATCTGTATCACGTTTCCATGCCCCTGATTTACCCGTGGAGAACAGCTTACGGAGAAGATGCGGAAATCCATTCTGTTCTCTGCAGAATGGTCAGCGGGTCAGTTGAAGCCTGGGGAGAAAGTAGCCCATTAGCTGCCCCTTGTTATAGTCCTGAATGGGGAGGCGGAATCTATTCCCTTGCCCGAGACTGGATGGGGCCACTGCTGATCAATCAGGATATCAAGTCGGGGGATGATCTCCAGAATCGGCTTTCCATGTTTAAAGGGAATCCCTTTGCCAAAGCCATTTTTGATAATACATGGTGGTGTCTGAAATCCCGAATAGAAAACAAGCCGTTGCATGAACTTCTGGGCGCGACTAGAAATCAGGTTTGTGTCGGCGGGGATTTGGGGATTGCTGATTCCATTGATGATCTGGTTAAATCTGTTGATGAACTCGTGGAAGAAAAATATCCCCGAATCAAATTGAAATTTCGTCCCGGTTGGGACATCCCCATTCTGGATGCAGTCAGAAAAGCACATCCTGATCATCCTTTTCACATTGATTGTAATAGTGGTTACCGCCTTGGTGATATCGATCTGTTTCATAAAATTGACGACTATCAATTGGAAATGATTGAACAGCCTCTTCAACACGACGATTTGAATGACCATGCAAAGCTGCAGTCTCAAATTAAAACACCTGTTTGCCTGGATGAAAGCATCAGTCATCCATTACATGTTCAGCAGGCAATTCAATTAAAAAGTTGCCAGTATGTGAATATCAAGCCGGGGCGAGTTGGTGGTCTGACCAATGCCTTGAAAATTCATGACCTTTGTCAGGAAGCAAATATCCCCTGTTGGGTTGGTGGAATGCTGGAAAGTGCAACCGGTGTTTCTATTTGTATTTCATTGTCCATGTTGGATAACTTCACTTATCCTGCAGACATTTTTGCCAGCAATCGTTTTTATCACGAGGATATGGCTGAGGAGGAAATTATAATTTCCCGCTCAGGTGATAATATTCCTTCCGTGAATGCCCCGACTCATATTCCTGCCCCTCACCCCGAAAGACTGAAAAAATGGACACTCCAACAGACCACACTCAAATAACATTCTGACTCCATCCATCACGTTAACCTCTTTATATCCAGTAGTTACATCTTTAGACACTTCTGGAATTGAATTGGTTTAAAACCGATTTTTTCCGTTGAAAACCAATACCAGCTGTTATGCTGGTGATACAACCTTATGGAATTAACGCTTTCTGCCTGTTTTTTCAGTTTTTTGTAAGATTCAGGGAATAATCAGGCTGGATAAGCGCATCTTGATTGCAACAGTTCAAAGATTATGGATTCATTTGATTGCGAAAATAATCTGACGAGGCTGATAGAAGATTATCACGAATCACTTTACCGATTCGCTTTTCGAATTTCAGGCTCGTCATATGATGCAGAGGATCTTACGCAAGAGACGTTTATGACGGCTCATGCGAAGCTGGGTCAGCTACGTAATCCCGATGCAGTCAAACCGTGGTTATTTACGGTTCTGAGAAACCATTTTCGCAGGCGATTAAGGGACCGAAAAGGAGTTCAGGAAGTCTCTCTTGAAAATGTCGCTGAGCCTGTTGTTGATGAACTCTATATGAATCAAATCGAATCCGAAGAATTGCAGTTTGTATTAAATCAAATCGCTGAAGAATACCGAACTGTTGTTGTCCTTTATTATTTTGAGGAGCTTTCCTATAAGGAAGTCTCTACCGTTTTGGATATTCCTATTGGAACTGTCATGAGCCGATTGTCGCGTGCAAAGCAGTTCCTAAGAAGCCAATTGACTCGTCGAAGAAAGCCTGATTCATCGGATGAATGAAATTCGGAACGATGAAATAGACTGTTTATAAATTATGTTTTCCTTTAATTGTTTGTTTTCAAAGTAAAGTGCCATGGATTGCCAGATTGCATTGAACATTTTAGATTCTGTTTTACCTTCGGAAGATCCGAATGGTAATCCTGATTTTCAAGAAGCGTTTCTCCATGTGGATACGTGCAGGGACTGTACGGAAATATGGTTTGCACGAAAACATTTTGATCAGCAGGTCGCAAAATCAATTGTGAATGTTTCAATACCGAATGGTTTAAAGGAAACTCTATTAGAGAAGATGGCTGAGCTTTCGAATGAAGGTTCAGATTCGCCTGATTTAAAATCAGTGATAACTCCTTCTTCTGATACAGGTAAATCCTCTTATCGTCTGAAGCAGTTATTGACTGCTCTTAGCCTTTGTTTCATTTTTGGGATCGGCTACTTTTTCTGGTCTGGCATTCAGCCGGGAAATAATGCTTTAACTTTGATTACTATTCAATCAGAGGTTCCAGGCTCTTTATCCAAACTGAAAGATTTCAATGGCTCTTTTGAGCCTGCACTCCCGGAAAAAGGATGGAAGGATCAGGCATTTACTTATTCTTCTGTTCCCAAAGGGATTTCCTCTTCGAATGGAAAAAAACATGATCGGGCTATTTTTGGGTTTGAATTGAGTTTACAGAATCAAAAACCTGTTCAGGGAGTTCTGGTTGTCTATTCCAAATCAAGCGTGAAAAACCAACCCGATAAAAATGCTTTTGATTCCTCTTCAGTTGTTTATCTCACCCGTGGTGATTCCAAATTCGCTTCGGTGTCCTGGGTTTCAGGGGATCAGGTTTTTGTTTGCTATGTCTATGCGGGAAGTACAAATAACAAAAACGGAGATAACTTGAACGGGCTTGAAGCTATTGAACGCGTCGTGAATCTTCCAACCGTTTAAAAAGTCTCCATCTCTTTCCAATTTAAAAGCATGATCTCCTCTTTGCCAAGCTCTCAGGTTTTCATTTTCTATATCCTGTTAATCTGACCTCTTTATGGTGATCAGTTAAAATAGTCCGGATATTCCACAGGTTTGAATTTAGAATCGGTTCCTGACGTGAAGAATTTGAAATTTGTATCAATTGTTCGGAGCATCTGAACATGAATTTTAAATAGAGCTACAGAATTAACTGATTTCTCAATTTCGCTTCAGGTGATTGACGATGAATTACAAAGTGACCCTGCCCTGCTTTCCTTAAAGTTAGGGAGTTTGATTGCTGTCCGGGTCTGTTTTGTTGAATTCAATATTGGTCATGAGCCGTACCTGGAAAATAATGCGGTCATCTGGAGCAGGATATGAAATACTTGTCAGGCGGTTTGATACTATTAGCCTTCATGAGCATTCAGAATAATCGCGTCTTCGGCGACAAGCCTGGCCAAAATGATTCACGGTATCAGTTGCCAACTGCAGTATACGATGATTCTTTTCCGGAACCTTCAGGCCGCAGAAATTTGATTACAGCCCAGCAAATGATTACAGCACGAGCTATTAAACGTGGTAAACAACGACGCGCCCGAATTGCAATGCAAAAATTGTCCGGTCGTTCTATCAGTAGGCCGAATTATTCCTTCAATTCAAACTTCTATCATTACAACAATGATTTGCGATATCTTTACTACCCGAATTCATGGGGTTCAAACTATCCTTATTCCTGGAACAATCATAGCTATATTCGCTATCGAACCTATCTGGATTGAATTGACTGATTCCAGATTATGTCTAAAATGATTGCCTAGCATGACGTTATGAGTTAATACCGGAACAACGTTCAGGTTTTGCATGCCATTTATTCAACCGCTCTGTTCTCTCAGATAATTAGCTTCCCTGCTTCTTCTCTCTCAGCATCACTTCTATTCTCGCCTCATACGTTTATTCTTCAATGAATGACATTCTTTCTACATATAATTTCTCTTTAATTCCCTCTTTGCATTGATTTTGTTGACATTTCATCGACAAGCTGTAATATTAGCATGTGCGATTGTATTTCTTTGTGGACAGATGAGGTGATGATGAGAATATTGGCTTTGTTGATTTCTGGACTGCTTTTTTCAGCAGTTTCAGTATACGCAGAAGACAAAATAAATTTAAAATCGTTTTCTGAAGTTAAAATTTGCATTATTGATGAACAGGGTAAGCCGATTAAAGGAGCCAGAGTTCGTGTTTTTTTGTTGGAAATCAAATCAGGTGAAAAAACAAGATGGGATAGTAAAGCTGATGCAGAGTCTCTTTGGTATCTGACTGACGATGATGGCAATGTGAAACTGCCTTACCCTGAATATGACTATTTTTCTTCAAAGGTTAAAACGGTCACGCATTATTCGGAACTCGAAACAACAAAAATCTCTCTTGCTGTCACCCATGATGATTATATCTGCATTGAACACGATTGTATGCTCAAAGGCGATTCAGAACCAATAGTTTTAAAACAGGGAATCAAGCTAAAGATAACAGGCATGCTTCCAGAGGGGATAGCTATTTCAAAAAACTTGTATTCGATAGTTGATAATGAAACACCCTACGCTGGTTGGAGGATGAAAAGAGATGTTTTAAATTCACCAGCTTTGAAAGAAGGGGAACTCGTCTTCTCATTAATTCACTATCCAGAAGATGGTCCTGTTCATTACAGCAGAGTGCAGATACATCAGTTGAATTAAAAATCTGAAAAAAATCTTCGAGTGGAATTGAACCCAGGAATTAACGTTTTAGGAAAATTAGATTCTTCAGTCCCTCGCCCGGTTAAGAATGGAAAGGTTTATTTTCGATCCTATTTACCGTTGAATGAAGATACAGAGGTTGGAACCGAAGAAGTGAGTGGTGACTTATTTCTAAAAGTTAGGTACGACCAAGTTGACGTTAATCCTGATGGAACATTTAAAATTGATTCTTTGCCTTTGGATAGCCGTCTGGAGTTTGTTGCCGACTGTGATGGTTATGTATCGCAATGCAGGTCTGGAAAATTGAAGAATGGCAGAAGGATGACCTACCCACAATTCTGTGTGGTTTCCAATAAAAATGAATTGATTTCTGTTCAGATGGAAAAAGCAGGATCATGTGAGGTTCATGTGATAAATAAGAATGGGGAACCTGTACCCAATGCAGAAGTAGCTTGTTGCCCAAATATTATTGTTCCTGGAGGTGCTTCCATGTTTGGATCAACAAACAGGCTCAATTATCATTCTCACATCAAGTTATTGTCGGAATCCCACCATAAGTCAGATTGGGTTGAGAATATTTTTAAAAATAAAGATGGAAAATATTCTTACGAATCTAAAACTGATCAGTTTGGTATTGCAGTTATAAAAAAACTTCCGGCGGGTGGGTTAGAACCGTTTGATGTGGAACACGATAATTATCAGCCGTCATATGAAAATGAAAGATTACTCAAAAAAGGTAAAAAAGTTGACTTCATCGTTATGTTGAAGAAGAAGAAGTAAGGTGTTTTTCAGAAGAATAGAAATTCTTATTATGTACATTATTTGCTGAAGAGGTAAGTATGAAAATATTATCTTTGTTGATTTCTGGACTGCTTTTTTCAGCAGTTTTAGTACGCGCAGAAGACAAAATAAATTTAAAATCGTTTTCTGAAGTTAAAATTTGCATTGTTGATGAACAGGGTAAGCCGATTAAAGGAGCCAAAATCCGTTGTTATGATCTCGAAACGATTAAAAGAAGAGAATACTCTAATTATGAAGGTGATCCTGAACTTGTTGCAACAGACCAAGATGGATGGGCAACAATCCAGTATCCTGAATACATTTATTTTATCTTACAAAAAAGTAAATTGCTAAAGATTAATGACTTTAAAGTGAACGCCATTAAATTATTTATTGATCATGAAGACTATGTTGGTCTCGAACAGAGAGTTTCGGTTAATAAAACCAAATTGACTTCGATAAAACTGGAACGAGGAATCAAATTAAAGATTTCAGGGATTTTCCCAGACGAGAAAGTGATTTCAAAAGAATTATACCCTGTTCTTGATATCTATGATGATGAAAGACCTCACGCCGGATGGCAGGTCAGAAATGGAATGTTAGTTTCGCCCGCTTTGAATGAAGGGGAGTTAATATTTTCATTAATTCATTATCCAAAGAACGGTCCCGTCTATTATAGTGAAGTTATCAATTTACAACTCACAAAAAAATCTGACCGCCAAATAAAAGTGATATTATCTCCGGGTATCACTTTCAAAGGACAACTTGATTCTTCAGTTCCTCGCCCTGTTAAGAATGGCCGAGTTTATTACAGGAATTATCTCCCTTTGAACGAAATTGTTTCTATGGAATCTGAGGAAATTAACCCCAATAATATTTTATCAGGACGGTCTGAGTCAGCAGAAATTGATAGTGACGGGAGTTTTATTATTGATTCACTACCCCTGAATAGTCGACTGGAACTTGTGGTCAACTGTGATGGTTATGTCTCTCAACACCCAAAGATAAATAAGATTCGGCCAGCCAAAAAACTGCTGAAATTCTGGTAATTTACTTCGGAAATCTTCAAATTGAACAAGCACAAGTA
>JAJRVU010000387.1 GCA_024277145.1 Planctomycetota bacterium | reverse complement strand
GATTGATTATGCCCGCATTTCCTTAAAAAATGGAGATTTGGCTATCTACCCAACACAAAACACGAACGTCAGGCTTATTCAAATGCCCGGTAAAAGAATAGAAGTCAAAAAGTATAAAGCAAATTTTGTCGGACCATTCACACTCCATATGCAAGCGAAGGCAGGATTTTATTCTTCCATCTGGGGACCGGTTCCCTATATCTTTAAATCTGGCGAAGATTATGACATATTTAAAATTGATGAATTCAATGAACAATCAAAAACGATTTTGAATAAACCTTTTTAATTATTTCCAGCTTCGGATTATTAATGCAACAAAAAACAACAAGCAGCAGTTAAACATTTTCTTATCTTTTAAAGAGTGATCAATCAGTATGAGAATTTCCATTAATGATATCAGTTGTGAAGTTGAGGTCAGGGGTTCCGGCCAGCCGATCCTTTTTATTCACGGATTCCCTCTGGATCACACTATGTGGAATTCACAGCTCGATTGTTTTTCACAGTCTTATCAGGTGATTGCTCCAGATCTTCGTGGATTTGGTCAAAGCCATGTCACCACCGGCACTGTCAGTATGAATCAATATTCTCATGACTTGAATGAAATTCTTGATCAACTCAATATTACAGAACCTGTCATTTTGTGTGGACTTTCTATGGGGGGATATATCTCCTGGGAATTTATCAGAAATTATCCTGATAGAGTCAAAGCCATTATTCTTTGTGACACTCGTGCTGCTGCTGATTCACCTGAAGCGGTTGGTAACCGAATGAAGATGATTGAAACCATTCAGACAGAAGGAACGGCTCCCGTAACTACTGTCATGCTTCCTAAACTTTTTTCAACGGAGTCACTGAAAAATCGGCAAGAGATTGTCAACAAGATAAAAGAAACAATTCTCAATACCCTTACAGTCGGGATCGTTGCAGCATTAAGAGGAATGGCTGAACGACCTGATTCAACTGAACTGCTTTCTTCAATCCAGAAACCAACACTTCTGATTGTTGGTGAAGAGGATCAACTTACTCCTGTAGATGAAATGCAGGGAATGGCCAATCAAATTCCTGATGCTGAAATAACGGTCATCAAAGGAGCAGGGCATATGTCACCGATGGAATGCCCGGACCAGGTAAATGAAGCAATCAAAACGTTTCTGGATACTCATAATCTGGAATAAAGCAGGGAAAAATAGATGTCGAAATTATGTTTGAGATTCTGTGTTAGCATCTATTTTTTCGTGCTATTAAGTAATTGTGATCAAGTTTTTTCTGCGAAACCGAATATTGTTCTGATCATGGTCGACGACATGGGGGCTGAATGTTTAAAAGCCTACGGAGGAATTTCTGCTAAAACACCGCATATTGATCACCTGATTTCCAGGGGAATACGCTTTACCAATTGTTATTCCAATCCCTTGTGCACTCCCAGCCGAGTTCAGATCATGACGGGAAAATACAATTATCGAAACTATAAAGAGTTTGGTTTTCTTGATCCCTCTCAAAAAACATTCGGTCATCTTTTGCAAAGTGCAGGATATAAAACGTGTATTGTCGGAAAATGGCAACTCAACGGAGTAAACAGTAACGAACCGGGAAATCAGGATTCGAAGCGTCCCCATAAAATCGGTTTTGATGAGTATTGTTTATGGCAGGTGACAAAACGAAAATCTTCTCGTTACGCTGACCCCGTTATTGAACAGAATGGAAACAAACCCGAAGTACAAAAGGGAAAATACGGACCGGATCTGTTTTGCGATTATGCCTGTAATTTTATCAAGAGGCATCAAAAAGACCCCTTCTTTCTCTATTACCCGATGGTGCTCACTCACAGTCCGTTTGTCCCAACTCCTGATTCACCTGACTGGAATGATGAAAATTTCCAGAAAGAAAAGAAGAATCATTATTTCACAAAAATGGTGGAACATACCGATCATCTGCTGGGACGAATATATAATCAATTAGATTCGCTTAATTTACTTGAAAACACAGTCATCATTTATACTGCAGATAACGGAACTGATCGAAGAATTACCACACAAACAAAAAACGGGGCTGTGAAAGGTGGAAAAGGGCTGACCATCAATTCCGGAATTCATGTTCCTTTGATTATCAGTCAAAAAGGTGTTACACCGGAAAACAAAGTTTGCAACGACCTGATTGATTTCACTGATTTTGTTCCGACTTTACTCGATATTGCAGCGACGCCTCTCCCGGAAGATTTCCAGACAGATGGACATAGCTTTTATCCTGTCCTCGTTGGAAAAACAGGGACACCCCGAAAATGGATTTTCTGTCACTACGATGCACGTTGGCCATTTGCAGATAAACATCGAACTCGGTTTGCGATGAACCATCGTTATAAACTTTATCATGATGGTAGATTTTTTGATTTTATCAACGACCCTCTTGAAAAACGCCCGGTGAAAACATCTCAAAATAAATCAGCAAACACCTCTCAAACGGAACTTCAAAAAGTGCTGGATTCGATCCCAATTCCCTGGGATTCAGCAGAACCTGACTATCCGCTCAAGAGAATAATCAAACGAAGACGAAAGTGAGGCCAAAACGCTATTGACGTTAACCTAAATAACATCAAAGAGTTACGTCTTGTCAATATATTTTTCCCAGTACACGAATTAATTATCTCCAAATAGATATTGATATCCAATTTAGACTCTGCTATACCAATAAGTGTGTCATTTAGGAACGGTTGGATCATTCCTCTGGCTAGCTTTTCGCACGACAGGAAACTAGCTGGTTTCGAGTGGCACGTTTTTGAACTAAACATTTTCAATCCAAGGCAGGGAGATTTTTCTATGTATTGTAATCAATGTGAACAAACGGCTCATGTTAAAGCCTGTATTGATTTAGGTGTCTGCGGTAAAGATGAAGATATGCAATCATTGCAGGAGACGCTTCTGTATGGGGTCAAAGGGATGGCTTCTTATGCTCATCATGCAAGAAGACTTGGCCAGACTGATGAAGATGTCAGTGCATTTATTGAAGAAGCCCTGTTCGCAACGGTTACGAATGTCAATTTTGATATTGAAAGCCTTTTTGAATTAGTTCTTGAATGTGGAAAACAAAATCTTCGAGTCATGGAAATGCTTGATAAAGGCCACAGTGAAACATTTGGAACTCCTGTACCTACAACTGTCTATGAAGGAACAAAAGCTGGTCCTGGAATTCTGGTAACCGGGCATGACATGCTTGACCTTTATAATGTTCTTAAACAGACAGAAGGAACTGGTATTAATGTTTACACGCATGGCGAAATGTTGCCTGCTCACAGTTATCCAAAACTGCGTGCGTTTTCACATTTGGCAGGTCATTTCGGTGGTGCCTGGCAGAACCAGAAAACAGAATTCAGTAAATTTACTGGTCCTGTTCTTGCAACAACAAACTGTATTTTAATTCCAAGGGAAGTTTATAAGGACCGCTTATACACAACTCGTGCCACTGCTGTCCCTAATGTTCATCGGTTTAAAGATGATGATTACTCAATCATGATTGAAAGAGCCAAAGAATGTGAACCTCTTGTAGAACATAAAACTGGTGAGTCTCTTGTAGGGTTCCATCACACTGCTGTTTTGTCTCATGCAGAAAAAATAGTTTCAGCTGTGAAAGCGGGTGAGATTAATCATTTCTTCCTGATTGGTGGTTGCGATGGTGCAGAACCGGGAAGGAATTATTTTTCCAAACTGGCCCAGAGCACTCATGAAAAATCAATCATTCTCACATTAGGATGTGGAAAGTTTCGAATTCGTGATTACGATTACGGAACCGTTGCCGGCCTTCCAAGATTCCTGGACATGGGACAATGTAACGATGCCTACAGTGCCATCCGTGTTGCAGCTGCATTGGCAGAAGCGTTCGATTGTGGCTTGAATGATCTTCCACTGACAATTGTTCTTTCCTGGTTTGAACAAAAAGCGGTTGCGGTTCTTCTTACTTTGCTCCATCTTGGAGTTAAAGGAATTCGCATCGGTCCTAATCCTCCTGCGTTTATCTCTCCTAATATCTTTCGCATCCTGCAAGATGCGTATGATTTAAAAATCATTGAGAAGGAACCTGATGTCCTCCTCGAAGAACTTGCACTGAACTAACGATAAGTTTTTCTAAAATGAAGAGATTTATTATGAAGTTCTTTTATCAAACTGCGAAGGTTTAAGTTATTGGTCCCTGCACGGAAATGATTAACGTCATCCCGACAGGGGCTTTTTTCATACTTTCATCGTGTTGAAACCGTGTTATAATAAAATAACCTTCAAAAACCAGTAAACATACTATCGAACAGAATTTGAAATGGCCTCAATATGAAAAAATATTATAGAACAACGATCTTTTCAGGCTTGCTGCTGGCGCTACT
>JAJRVU010000386.1 GCA_024277145.1 Planctomycetota bacterium | reverse complement strand
ATCGCAGGGGTGGCGGGCACAGTTATCAAACCACGATTCCCGGACCAATCGGATCCATTCTTGCCCCCATGCGTGAAGCAGAAAAAAATTCGACACTTCCGTATGCCTGCAGCCTGTGTGGATCCTGCACGGATGTCTGTCCGGTAAAAATCGACTTGCATCATGAACTTTATACCTGGCGAGAAGAACTGGTGAAGCTGAAACTTCTTCCCCTTTCCAAAAGGGTTTCCATGAAAATTGGAAGCTGGGTTTTGCAACATCCCCTGATTTATCAATGGGGTGGAAAACTGGGAAGAATGATAGGCCGACTTCTCCCTAATTTCATAATCAATAACCGATGGAACTCCTGGGGACGGCAGCGGGATCTTCCACCCATCCCAAAGAAAAGTTTTCGTGAACTGTATCGAGACAAAAAATGAATTCCAAAAACAAAATTTTATCAACAATCCGAAAACAGGACATTGAAACTGTGGAGCATCCATCCCTTGACCAATCCTGGATTCAATACGAAAACCGGACAGAAACGTTTTCAGAAATGGTCACTGCTGTCGGTGGCACGCCGGTCAAGGTTTCTTCAATCGATGAAATCCAGAATCACCTTGAAACAATTCCTGCTTATCAGGAAAGTCGAATTATCTGTTCTTTAGTAGAGGGCCTGAAAGAATCCCAATTTGACTGGAATGATATTCAAAAACCAACCGATTTAGCTTCCGTTGATTTTGCAATTTTTCATGCAGGATTTGGGGTTGCAGAAAACGGTGCTGTCTGGGTGACCGATGAAAACGTGAAAGAGAGGGCTGTTTTTGTCCTGCCACAACATCTTGCCTGCGTGGTTCCAGAAAAAGAAATTGTTCACAACATGCATGAAGCTTATGAACGCCTTTCCTTTTCTACCAGAAAGTATGGCTTGTTCATATCGGGACCATCCAAAACTGCGGACATTGAGCAATCCCTGGTCATCGGTGCCCACGGCGCAAGATCTTTCACTGTTTATATATTTGGGTAATGAATTTCACGGTATCTTTATCTATCTACGATGTGATTTATTCTGTTCTTCCTCATATTATTTCTGAGAAGCGTTGATGCAAATCGTACAGGTTTTTATATTGACCATTATCAGCGATCTTTATTGCATTAAGGTATTCATCCCGAATTTTGCTAACGGAACCAATTGTTTCTTCTGGCCAAACTGTCACAGGAACATCATGAAGCCGTAGCCAGATATTTGCAAGCATTCTTGCCCATCGTCCATTACCATTCAAAAACGGGTGAACCTGAACAGTTTTGTGGTGTAAGTGAACTGCCTGTTCGAGTACATCTGCCCAATTCTCTTTCCAATAATCAAGATCATCAAATACATTCTTAAGGGCAATCTCTACTTGATGCCAGGGTACGCCTAGATTCAAATCTGTCTGCCGAGGAATTCCTGCCCAGTCCCAGACGTCTCCAAACATTTCTTCATGAAGTTTCAGACTCCAGGAAAGATCAAACGGAGCCGTACGATGATTGGGCTTTGATGCAAAATATTTCACGACTGCTTTTCGTATATTTTCTGCTTCCACATACGCAAGCTCTTTTCGGGTACGAATATCTTTTATTTTCAAACCCGATATATCATCTATTGGTGTTTCACCCGGCAGAACATCCCAACTCATAATTAGTCCTCCCACAACTTTCGTTTCAATAAAAAAAGTTCTCTGGAAGTACGATCAACCATCTCCTCAAGTTCATCATCATCAAGTCCCTGACCTTCGAGTGCCGATGTTCCCTGAACCAGTCGAACAAGTCGTCTGGCTTTATTCATTGCCTGCTTTTGTCGAAGTTCATCGCTTCGCATGTTCGCTATTGAAGTTAATTCCATACCAAGAGCATCAGCTATTGCAACGACATTTGCAAAACTGGCCCCGTCGTGTTGTCCCGACAGAATTCGATTCACAGTTGGAAGCGAAACATGACTACGCTTCGCAAGCGCGGTGCTGGACATTCCCAGTTCCCGCCTCCGTTTCTCAAAATCCCTGAAAATATTCATCTCATTAGACAATAATCACCTCATACCACTATATATAACCGGTTATTCTATATAAACGCACTATGATTGTATCACATATGATGCAAATGTCAATGTTTATATGTTAGATATGACATGTAATTAATGGTGATCACATAATAACGCTCAGTTTTTCACCTTCTTTTTAGAATGGTGAGGCCGTTGTTATTGGTGAATTTCTGATGAATTTCCCAATGGTCATTATCTCTGACGAAGTTTTCGATTGGCTTTCCGATTCCTTTTCCCCCTTTTGTTTCTCCATGAACTCCGAACGTTTCTGTATCATGAAAAACAAGATATTTCCGTGCCTTGTTCCCATGCATAGAAAGTTCTTTTTCGATCTGATCTGAATCGTGCAACGTATCAATGAAAAGCAAATCTGTTTCTGGAATTACACATTCAAGAGTACTTCCCTGATAAAAAATCAGCTCGGTTACTGAAGCGATTGCTTTCAAAGTTTCTATTACGGGGCAGGGGTTGATATCATAACAGACGAGCGTTGCGGGCTTTGCTTCCAGAAATGCAGTTGTTGAATTGCCAGTTCTCACTCCAAATTCCGTCACATGCTCACACTCCAAAGCAAGTTCATACAGCGTCCTGCAATGTTCATTGATGTCTGATTTTTCGAGGCAGACTTTTTCGAATTTTTCTGAAAGATTCATGATTCCTCACCCTCCATTTTTCGGGAACAGATTGAGCAAAGAATTATGACTACACTATTGGCTCCGCACAATAGGAAAACTTGTTTGAGAATAAGAACGTGTTTTATCAAATGCACCGCTTGAATACTTAGCTCCCTTTTCATCCATTCAATTCAATGCTACCATCGGGTAATAATTCTCGAACAATCGGATTGAACTGGATTTTCCCGTAAATAGTGGGCGACCCTGAAACATTAAAACAAACACTTTTTATTAAAGAATTTAAACATGGCTATTCCATCATATGAAAAAATCATGCATCCATTGTTGAACATGATCAAAGACGGAAAAGAATACCGTGTAAGGGATTTAGTACCAAAGCTTGCTAATGAAATGTCGCTAACAGCGGATGAACGAAATACCATGGCAAAAAGTGGCAGTCAAACAATATTCAGTAATCGCGTAGCGTGGGCTAGGACATATGTAAAGAAAGCTGGCTTGCTCGACTCTCCTCAAAAAGGATATGTTCAAATAACACCTTTAGGTCAATCGGTCCTCAAGGAAAATCCCGAATCCATCGACAACAAATTTCTCAAAAAATATCCATCCTTTGTTGAATTTACAACGACCAAAAAGAAACCTAATACCGAAGCTGATACTGAACCTATCGATAATATTGGTGGCACACCCGAAGAAGTTGTAGAGTCAGCAATGCTTGAAATTCGATGTAAATTAGCAGATGACCTTTTGGATCAGATTCTTTCATGTTCTCCACAATTCTTTGAACACTTGGTGGTAGAATTATTGGTTTCAATGGGATATGGAGGGTCTATTGAAGATGCTGGCCAAGCTGTTGGAAGGAGTGGAGACGAAGGGATTGATGGGATTATCAAAGAAGACAAACTAGGACTGGATGTTGTCTGTATTCAGGCAAAGCGATACAAAAAAGGAAATACAGTTGGACGCCCCACTGTTCAGGCATTTGCAGGTAGTATGGAAGGCTACCGAGCAAAGAAAGGTGTATTGATAACAACTTCTGTATTTTCAAAAGAGGCCTATGAATACATACGAAAGATCGAACGTAAGATAGTGCTCATTGATGGGGCACGATTAGCTGAATTGATGATTGATAATAATGTGGGTGTTTCTTTGACACAAAGTTATGAGATTAAAAGAATTGACAATGATTATTTCGAAGGATCCTGATGAAATTCATGGTAATCAAAGGGCCTGGACTCTTTTTTGCTCTTTATCTATCAACGAAATTGTGTAAAATAAATCGGCTCACCACCGTACCCCCATTATTTATTTCAACAACAGTACCCAGTCATTGCCATCGCTGGGATCGCCGGGTGGATCAAATTTTTGAACAGGGGCATCAGGTCCGCTGGGAATGTTTTTCATGAACGGTTTTCGATCAGTCATCTCCTGATCTTGAACACGCCATTTTCCATTGCGTGGATTAAACCAGAACGCGCTCTTGCGAGAGGCAGACAATCGACTCATTCTTAAGGAAATATTTCGCCCGTTAGCACTGTAGACAAGGGTGTAATCTCCCTTTTTTCCACGGGTTGCCTGAAGCCGGTCGGATTGGATTCCTTCATTTCCTTTCATGCCTCCTTGATCGCCTTCAATCAGGGATTGATCAGGAATCCGGTCAAGGTATTGGTCATTACTAAGTGATGTCATCAGGTTAATCAGATGTTGCATGTCCATAGCGCCCGGTTCATCCAGACTGATTTCCCATTTTCTGGATTTTGATACTGAAATTGGCTCGTCCGGTTTTGCCTTAGCACTGTTAAAATGATAAATATTCATACTGCCATAGGTAATACCAAAACCGCCAGCAAAAACTGTTTGATAAGACTGAAAACGAATTTGCCAATCTTTGTAGACGTTTCTTCGATATTCATATCCACCTTCAAAAAGCCAGGTTGGTTTTCGCGGTGACAGTCCGTAATCCAGTGCAGTTGCTGTGATTTGATCACTCGGCTGATCCTGAATGGAATTGAAGTCCAGCCAGGGCTCGTTGTGAAACCACTCGGATGAATTTGGCTTCCATTTTCTCGGATGATAGCTCATGAGTGTTGTGCTGTAGTCGGCTTTTCCATCTTGCTTGTTGATGCTGTTGACGCCGTCGGCGATTCCTTCAGCCATTGCTCGAAACACATTTCGATAATCTTTATTGCCATAGACAGCACTTCGGTCTCCACCGATCATCCAGATGATATTTTTCTTGTTTTTAAAACGTTGGCCAATCCACTGACTATATTGATAGCCACTGTCTGAGTTAAAGATGAGATCCCGCGAAGGCTTCCCATTGCCCCAGTCTCCTGCCACACAAACCCCCCAAGATGGCAGAATAATGACTACCATCCCTTTAGATTCCGCAGTATCAATGATGTATTCCAGATGGTCCCAGTAATCGTATTCAGACAAATTATCAGGATTTTCGCCCGGCGTTGTAATGGGATGTTGTGGATCCCAGGCGCCACGACTACTAATTTTAAATGCATGGTCACCATACACATTGGGGATGACAACTTTGCCCTCAACTGCAGGGAAGGCGACGATCGCAATCGTATTGAATTTCTGATCTTTGCGATGTTGCAGGTATTTCTCAACCTGACTTCGATTTAATTTCCAGGCAATCGCCCAAGCCGTATCAGCGACAGGGAAGAAGCCTGAACCATCCCCTCGAACCAGATAACGGCCGTTCTCACTCACTCGCAAATTGCTCGAATCGTCCGCTTGAATCGTTGCTGAATTCACAAACGTAAGCAAGCAAAGTAATACGATCCAAATTCCACACAATTTCATCATTTGCATCAACCGCCTCTTCGTTGTTCGAGTTACCATAAAAATAATTATTCACTATCAGGCAGTTTATATGCCTCTGGATTCATTATTCAATTCATTCTGTAGTAATAGTTCTAAGAGTTGTTACAAAATGTTTTAGAATTTCATTTATTGTAACCATGATTTACGGTCATAAAAGAATATTTCAGCGTATGAATCCCCCCCCTCTGCTACAAGGGGTTTCGGAAGCTTACCAGTTAATGCCTGACAGCCCGTTTCAGATTTAGGAAGTATTGGGCGATAAGGGACTCGAACAGAAAAACATAACCCCAAGTCACAATATACACTTACAGCAATCACAAAATTCGACGTAAATGAAATCAATTTAAGCAAATTACCTGATGACCTGCAGGAAGTTATTGATGCCTGGTCGAAACTACCAGACCAAATAAAGCAAACTGTCCTCCTCATGATCCAGACTCAACAAAAATAATGATGGTGATCTTCATATGGTATTACTACGCATAGTTCTCTTTCTTCAGGCTTGCATCCCTTTCGAGTGTTTCCCCATACTAGATTGTACTTTCTTGCAGTGCGTCATACTCTAATAACTGCATAAAAATGCATACGTTTGCTAATGTTTACATACGCCTCCGTTTTTTTATAGTTCTATAAATAAAGAGGAAAACGAGTTCTTTTGCAGTTGTGTTGTTTTTTCTGGGGGGGGTAATGAGGTCGCAAGTTCAAATCTTGTCGTCTCGAATTTACTAAACATCGCTGAAGTATGCCCTGCAGTGAGGTCAGACGGAACCATTTCCAAGGAATGGTCATGTCACTTTAACAAATTCGGGGGAGTTGTTCTCCGATCTGGGGAGTGACAACCCTGCTTGCGCCTATAGCTGTTTTTTCAACAACTCGACCCGAGTGATCGCTTGTCACTGTTCCTATGATGGCTGAATCTTTTCCCAAGGGATGTTTTTTCATCATCTCCAATAATAGTTCAGCCGTTTCTGATGATACGATTGCAATGAGTTTACCTTCATTAGCAACATGAAGCGGATCCATTCCAAGAAATTCACAAGCGGATTGAACGGAAGGAGTTACTGGAATCGATAATTCCTGGAGGACTATTCCAACTTTGGAACTTGTTGCAATTTCATTCAATGAAGATGCTACACCTCCACGTGTTGGATCTCTGAGAACATGAATATCAGTGTTAACTTTCAGCATATATTCAACAAGACTGTTTAACGCCGCAGAATCACTTTCAATTGTTGTCTCAAACTCCAATCCCTCTCGAACACTCATAATAGCCATTCCATGGTCCGCAATGGTTCCGCTAATGAGAATGACATCGTCTGGCCTGGCATTGGCGGGACCAATATTAATTCCGTCGGGAATAATTCCGATACCTGATGTATTGATAAAACAACCATCGCCATGACCTTTTTCAATCACCTTAGTATCCCCTGTTACAATGGAGATTCCCGCTTTTTTTGCTGCTTGAGACATCTGGTTGCAGATAGCAACAAGTTGTTGAATTTCAAACCCTTCTTCAATAATAAAACCGGCACTCAAGTAGAGTGGTTTTGCACCACTCATCGCCAAGTCATTGACTGTTCCATTAACAGCAAGATCACCTATTGATCCGCCTGGGAAAAAAAGTGGACGGACAACAAAAGAATCGGTTGAAAAAGCAAGACGTTTTCCAGCAATTGGAAGAACTGCTGAATCTCCTAAATTTTCCAAATAAGGATTATGGAATGCTGGAAGAAAAAGATGTTCAACAAGCTCTGACGAAAGTTGCCCTCCCCCACCATGCCCCAATGTGATACGAGGATAATCTCTTAATGGAATTGGACACTTTAACCCATCAAAATCGGGTGAATCATTCATACATTTCAAACCTTACTCTGAGTTGTTCTAGTCGCATATGGACATGATTTATGCTTATTCTGATTACCTGGTACTCCGTCTATGCATAAATGCCACCTAGTCCAGAGTGAATTGCACGCCAACGAGCGTGCCATTTGTAAATTGATGCATGATATTTAAAGCTCGACAGAGCACTGGCTTCAGTTATTCCTTCTCTTCAACTGTATTAAACCGACCGTAATTGTAATAGGCAGCACAGGCTCCTTCTCCTGAAACCATGGTTGCTCCCAATGGGGTTCGGGGGGTACATTTTTTTCCAAAAGCAGGACAGTCAACCGGTTTGATAATGCCCTGAAGGACTTCGCCACTTTTACATAGTTCTGATTCACAGGCTTCTATATCCTGAACTGAAAACCTGATTTCCGCATCATACTTACGGTATTTTTCCCTCAGTTTCCATCCACTTCGAGGAATCATGCCAATCCCTCTCCATGTACGATCGGTCACATCAAATATTTCTTCAAGAATTTTCTGGGCTGACTGATTTCCGTCTTCAGTCACAACTCGTTGGTAAGCATTTTTAACTTCTGCTTTACCAGATTCCAATTGAATGACTGCCCTGCGAATCCCCTCCAAAATATCAAGTGGTTCAAATCCTGTAATGACAATTGGTATTCTGTATTTTTGGGAAAGAGGATGGTATTGCCAATATCCCATAACACTGCAGACATGTCCTGCAGCCAGGAATGCCTGAACTCTGTTTTGGGGTGAACTCATGATCGCTTCAATTGCAGGTGGAACCAATACATGAGAGACAAGTACAGAAAAATTGCTAATTTTCTGTTTATGGGCAAGATGAATAGCCATTGCGTTTGCCGGAGCAGTTGTTTCAAAACCGATTCCAAAAAATACAATTTCTTTATCGGGATTTTTCCTGGCAAGTTGAAGGGCATCAAGAGGAGAATAGACAATTCGTACATCGCCTCCTGTTGCCCTGACAGAGAAGAGATCCTGTTTCGATCCCGGCACTCTAAGCATATCTCCAAAAGAACAGAAGATAACATCATCCCGCGATGCAATTGCAAGTGCTTTGTCAATCAAATGAAGAGGTGTTACGCAAACAGGGCAACCCGGACCATGAATCAGTTCGATATCATCTGGAAGGATCTGATCAATTCCATTTCGTATGATGGAATGAGTCTGTCCGCCACAGACTTCCATAATGGACCATTTTTGAGTTGTTACCTGACGTATTTCTTCAGCAATATGTTTTGCCTTCTTGCCGTCTCGAAATTCTTTCAGATACTTCAATGAATGACTCCTGAAAAATGTACCTTGACTAAAGTGAGAAGAATTAGAGCGTTTCTATAGAAGGTTTAAGTGTTATCCCGACTCTTTAGACAGTGCACCACGTTCCACATCATTTCCAGACATTGTCCAGGCTCTTTCGAGCTTTAAATGTCCGGTGTCAATTTCCAAATGGCACGCTTGTTGGCGTGCAGCTTAATCTGAGCAAAGTGACATTTACCGGTAGTTGAACTATTAGTCATATCAGAATATTGCCATTGAATTTCTATCTGACACGTACCGGGTAATTACTCAATCTCTTTCCACTCATCAAATTCTTCCTGCAACAGCCCCATTTCTTCAAATGCTTTAAGTGTTTCTTTTGCTGATTCTTCATCGAGTTTACTTAATGCAAATCCAACATGGACTATGGTGTAATCCCCCAGTTGAATTTCAGGAACATATTCCAGACAGACTTCTTTAATGACTCCACCAAAGTCCACCTTGCCCATACGGACATTGTCATTATCAGTTATCTCAATTACTTGTCCCGGAACAGCAAGGCACATTGTCTTGACCTCTTAAAAAATCAAATAAATAAGCACTTTTAATTAGATGGAAGACCACAAAGGGTATGGTAGTGGATATATAGATGCTTTTATAACCTATTCTCGGTTTCTTGATGATTTACTCTTAAGAAATAGCTTCTCGTATATTACACTGGAATTAGTATTAAAAGAACTTTAAACCATAGTTTCGTAACAAGCCTTGATGTCAATTATTGAGAAGACAGTAAGACTGTCAACTCCCGATGGGTACTCAAAACGTCGTCGGTTAAGTAATGATAGTGCTGTTTTCTGATTGCTTTTGATGAGCATGGTTGTCTCAGGGATAGTCAGAGGGAGCAAGACGATGACTGACAGCATTGAGTGCATGGTAGAGGTCGCTTGTAAAAAAGTTGGTTGTGATCCTACTCGCTTGCTGGATGTGCTGATTTCAATTCAGTCCCGAAGTCAATGCATTAATAATGAAACCATTGACCTGATTGCTGGACATCTCAAAACTCCACGCGTTCAAATCGAATCGGTAGTCAGTTTCTATACTTTTCTATCCAAAGAACCCAAGGGAAAAATTGCGATTTATCTTAGCAGTGATGTCATTGATATGCTTAAAGGTGCGGAAGAGGTTGCTGCTGCATTCACGGATGAACTCGGGATTGAATTTGGACAGGTTACAGATGATGGTAACTTTTCACTTGACTGGACATCCTGCATTGGAATGTCTGATCAGGCACCAGCAGCATTAATTAACGGAACTGTCGTCACTGAATTGAATGTGGAAAAATCCCGTCAGATAATTCGCGAATTAAAAATCCATATGGATCCGGACTCGCTCGTCAAAGAGGCAGGTGATGGAAATAATTCCAATCCTCTTATTCATTCCATGGTCAGGAATAACATCCACGAAAAAGGGCCGATTATTTTTGGTCTTTTAAACCGAGGGGATGCCATTCGAAAAGCAGTCAGAATGTCTCCTGTTGAGGTAATCAGAGCCTTAAAAGCATCTCGCCTGCGTGGGCGAGGCGGAGCTGGATTTCCTTGCGGTATGAAATGGGAATATACCAGAGCTGCAAAAGCAGATTGCAAATACATCATTTGTAATGCAGATGAAGGTGAACCGGGTACATTCAAAGACCGAGTTCTTTTGACTGAACTACCTGACCGGATTTTTGCAGGAATGACGATTGCTGCTTACGCCATTGGTGCAACGGAGGGCATACTCTATTTACGAGCAGAGTATGTCTATCTGCTCAACTTTCTTGAGGAGATTCTTCAACGAAGACGAGTCGATGGACTGCTGGGACAAAATATCGCAAATTGTGAAGGGTTTCATTTTGACATCCGTATTCAATTGGGAGCAGGTGCCTATATATGTGGTGAAGAAACAGCCTTGATCAGTTCTGCTGAAGGAAAACGGGGAGATCCGAAAAACAGGCCTCCATTCCCTGCACAAAGTGGATATTTGGGTTACCCGACAAGTGTCAATAACTGTGAAACGCTCAGTTGTGTCACGAAAATTCTGGAAGAAGGATCAGCTTCGTTTTCAATGCATGGAAACAGGCAAAGCACAGGAACTAAATTAATTAGTATCAGTGGAGACTGTACGCATCCGGGAGTTTATGAAGTCGATTTTGGAATTTCTTTGCGGGAATTATTGAACCTTGCAGGCGCTCAATCTCCTGAAGCGGTTCAGGTTGGAGGTCCCAGTGGTCAGCTTGTTGGTGTTGATGATTTTGAAAGAAAAATCTGTTTTGATGATCTTCCAACGGGTGGTTCCATAATGGTCTTTGATGCTTCTCGTGATCTACTACAAATCGTTCGTCAGTTTATGGACTTTTTTGTTGAAGAAAGTTGTGGATATTGCACTCCATGCCGTGTAGGAAATGTCATCTTAAAAAATGGAATGGAACGTATTATTAAAGGAAATGGAGAACCACAGGATCTGGTTCAATTCAAACAGACTGCAGAGATGATGAAATCGTGTAGTCGATGTGGTTTGGGGCAAACCTCATGGAAACCTGTTATCACATCCCTTAATAATTTTCCATCTCTTTATGCAGAAAAAATACAAATTGATCCTGATGGATTCCAGCGTAGTTTTGATTTAAAAGAAGCTGTACGTCTTTCAGAATCAATCACTGGACGTGTTTCTACTCACTCACATCAAAAGTAGAAAGGGACTTTCATTATGCCTGGAAAAATTACTCTGGAAATTGACGGAGTTCAAATTGAGGCAGATCAAGGTCAGTATCTTATTGACGCTGCAGATAATGCCGGTGTTTATATTCCAAGACTATGTCATAAGCCTGGATTGGAACCATATGGATCTTGCCGACTTTGTACCGTTGTTGTCAATGGTCGTCATTGTTCTGCATGTACAACACCGGTTGCAAACAACATGGTTGTGGAAAATGCAACTGAAAACCTTCAAGACTTCCGTAAAATGATAGTGGAAATGCTATTTGTTGAAGGAAACCATTTTTGCATGTTCTGTGAAAAAAGTGGGAATTGTGAACTTCAAGGCATTGCTTATCGATTAGGAATTACTGCCCCTCAATTCCCTTACCTTTGGACGAAGAAGGAAGTAGATGCTTCTCATCCCGATATTTTAATTGATCATAACCGTTGTATCCTGTGTGCACGGTGTGTTCGAACGTCAAAAGATCTGGATGGTAAGCATGTTTTTGATTTTACAGAACGAGGCGACAAAAAGAAAATTAGTGTCAATTCTTCCGCCAGGTTGGCAGGTACAGATGTTGATATTACTGATCAGGCACTCGATTCCTGTCCTGTTGGTGCTTTGCTGAGAAAACGTGAAGGATACCAAGTTCCTGTTGGACAAAGACTTTACGATCTGAAACCTATCGGAACGAACATTGAATCCCCTTCTACTGATAATGATAAGAAGTAAAACCATGGCTAAAAAAAAGAACAAGAAACCGAGGCTGGCAACAACTTCTCTGGCAGGTTGTTTTGGATGCCATATGTCTCTTCTGGATATTGATGAACGAATTCTCGATCTTCTTGAATTAGTTGACTTCGACAAATCTCCAATAGATGATTTCAAGAAGTTTACGCAGCATTGCGATATCGGACTGATTGAGGGCGGATGTTGTAATTAAGAAAACGTTGCAGTCCTGAAAGATTTTCGAAAAAATTGTGGCATACTTATTTCCATTGGCGATTGTGCAACAATGGGTGGAGTTCCAGCATTGAGAAACATGGTTCCGTTGAAAGAGTGTCTTGAAGAGGCTTACCTGAATGGACCAACGGTTTATAATCCTTCCGGGCAGATTCCTGATAACACGGAACTCCCACTTTTATTAAACAAGGTTTACCCGGCTCATGAAGTGGTCAAAATTGATTATTTCCTGCCAGGCTGCCCTCCCTCTGCTGATACAATTTTTGCAGCGCTAAAAGCATTATTAACAGATGAACCAGTCGAGCTACCTTATGAACTGATTAAATATGATTGACTAAATTGAGAGATATCGAAGATGTTCAATACACAACTATGTGAGCTATATAACTGCATTGGAATAAATGAATATGGTTGCTTCTAATACTAACCCAAAATCGAAGCGGATTGTTATTCAGCCTGTGACACGCGTCGAAGGGCATGGAAAAGTGACCATATTGCTCGATGAAAACAATAAGGTCAAACAGGCCAGGCTTCATATTGTTGAATTTCGTGGTTTTGAGCGATTCATTCAAGGGCGTCCTTTCTGGGAAATGCCGGTTGTTGTGCAAAGGCTCTGTGGGATTTGTCCTGTAAGCCACCACCTCTGTGCTGCCAAAGCAATTGACCAGATTGTAGGTGGAGAGAATTTAACGCCACCTGCTGAGAAACTTCGCCGATTAATGCATTATGGCCAGACGTTTCAATCACATTCACTTCATTTTTTCCATCTTGCCTCCCCCGATTTGCTTTTTGGGTTTAATGCTGATCCTTCGATCAGAAATATCATAGGCGTTGCTGCTGAATATCCTGAACTAGCTAAACAGGGGATTCTCATGCGGAAGTTTGGGCAGGAAGTCATCAAAGCAACTTCAGGGAAAAAAATTCATGGGACCGGTGCTATTCCAGGAGGAATGAACAAGAATCTTTCCATTCACGAAAGAGATGAACTACTTAAAGATATTGACCAGATGGTTCAGTGGTCTCATGGCGCACTGAATATTGCTAAAAATTACACTCTCGAACATATGGATACCGCATTAGAGTTTGGAACTTTTGAATCCAATCATATGTCGATCATTCGTGAAGATGGTGCAATGGATCTTTACAATGGTGGATTACGGGCGATTGACAAGGATGGAAATAAAATATTTGATCATGTTGATAACCAGAAGTATACGGATATTATTGCTGAAGAAGTCAAAAACTGGTCCTACATGAAATTCCCATTTATTAAATCAATAGGTACGGAAAACGGATGGTATCGCGTAGGACCTTTGTCACGAGTGAATACCTGTGATTTTATTGATACTCCCGAGGCGGAAGCTGCCCGAATCGAGTTTAAGGATATCACCGGAGGAAAACCAAACCATCTTACGCTTGCCTATCACTGGGCAAGAATGATTGAAGTCCTTCACTCCATTGAAAAAATTAAAGAACTGTTACATGATCCGGATCTGCAGGGAAAAGATCTCGTGACGAAAGGCGATCGACGGGATGAAGGTATTGGAGTCATTGAAGCTCCCCGGGGTACATTGTTCCATCATTATAAAGTTAATAAAGATGATCAGGTGACTATGTGCAACCTGATTGTTTCTACGACGAGTAACAATGAAGCGATGAATCGAGCAGTTCAGAAAGTTGCAGAAGATCACCTTTCCGGACAGCCTGAAATCACTGAAGGAATGCTTAATCACGTGGAAGTGGCCACCCGTGCCTATGATCCCTGCCTGAGTTGCGCAACGCATGATATGGCGCAAATGCCTTTGAAGGTGACTCTTTTAAATGTAGATGGACAAGTCATCGATGAGAGGATCAAACAATGAAAAGGATCAAACAATGAAAAGGATTAATGGGAAAATACTCCTGATTGGATATGGTAATCCAGGTCGATTAGACGATGGTTTGGGTCCTGCTTTTGCATCTAAAATTAGCATGATGAGATTGAATAATGTTACAGTAGAAATCGGATACCAATTGGCAGTTGAACACGCTGAAATGATTTCTAATTATGATGTTGTCATTTTTGCAGATGCTTCGGTCTCTGGGTCAGAACCTTATCAGTTTACAGATGTTGAACCAACATTGGACGCCAGTTTCAGTACTCACAGTGTTTCCCCTTCGAGTATTATGGGATTGGCTCAAAACATATTTCATGCGAAAACTGAGGCTTATCTTTTGACAATTCGGGGATATGAATTTGATGATTTTGGGGAGCGTCTTTCCCCTCAGGCTACTGAGAATCTTCATTCCGGGATCCATTTTCTCAAGTCTGCTTTAGGAACAACGTCTTATGAGGTAAAATCATGAAAGATGGAAAAAAAGTCATTCTTTATGTGGATGATGATGTCGATTTCAGAGACTCAATGCGTACTGTTATTGAAGCAGAGGGATACCTGATGATTGAAGCTGCAACCGGAGAAGAAGGGATCCACCTCTATAATGAAGAGCTTCCGGATTTAGTTATTGTCGATCTTATGATGGAAGAAATTGATTCTGGAACAAAAATGGTACGAGATTTGAACTCGTCAGGGTGTCAGGTTCCCATTATTGTAGCCAGTTCTGTTGGCGATGCCTTGAGCATGACTGCTGATTATGAAGAACTTGGGCTTTCCGGAGTGCTTCAGAAACCGGTTGACTTTGATACATTGATTGCACTGTTAAAATCCAAACTGAAATAACTGTTACACTTTCATTAGATTGAGTCATAATAAAAATCATGATCAAGCGTTTTTCATGGGATCTTCGGTATGACTGATAAATTAAACAACATGAAAGATCTTCAAGGATTTATTCATCAGCTCGACTTCTTTGACTCAATTGAAGACCATCTTCTCGATGATTTAGTTCAGAAGCTGAAACCAGCTTTATATCGCGACCAGGAAATCATCTGGAATGAAGGAGATTCAGGTAACTGGGGTTTTGTGATCGTCTCAGGGGAAATTGAGGTTTACAAGAAGGCAGAAAATGGGGCAATGATTGCTGTAGATCTTCTCAAGCCCAATCAATGGGGAGGAATCTCTAATCTTTTAGTCTTAGGTTGTCGTCATTATCGTTTTGTCTGCCGGGGAGATGTTAATGTTCTGACAATCAATAAAGAGGATCTCTCAGAACTAATGAAGACAGACTCCAGTCTCTCAATAGCTTTACTTAAAGTAATGAGTCATAGATTTGCAGACAATACATCCCGGTTGGCAGATACGATCCAGTACTTGACAGAGGTTCTCGGTTTTGCGAGTCATGAACTTCAAAGTCCGATCTCATCGATGGTTACTGATGCTCAACTCCTTACTAAAGAGTATCTGGGTCCTTTAAACGAAAAACAGAAAGAGAAGCTTAAGCGTTCAATCAATAAAGGGAAATATTTATTGAATTTGATTCAGAAATATCTGAATTTATCACGTCTGGAAGATATTTCACTTAAATTGCGAATTACTCCAAATGTCAATCTGATCGAAGATGTTGTTGAGCCAATGATTGATTTATTTGAAAGCGAGCGTCTCAATAAAAATATTAAATTCGATTATTTCTGTGTGGACAAGATACTCATTGTTGAATGTGATATTGTTTTAATACTAATTGCTTTTTCCAATCTCCTGAAAAATGCCATTCATTATGGGAATGAAGGAGGGCGAATTCGTGTTTCCATCCAGGTTGAAAATGAAACTGCATGCATGAAAGTCTGGAATGAAGGCTCTGGGTTCAGCAAGAAAGAAAGTAATAAACTTTTTAAGAGATTCTCCAGATTGGATAACCCGGCATTGCGATTAAAATCTGGAACAGGAATTGGTCTTTACTCCACATGGAAAATTATGCAACTTCACTCTGGCAAAATTGAAGCGGACTCAGAAGAAGGAAAATGGGCTGAATTCAAACTGACATTTCCGATAAAACAAACTGAATTGCCAGAAGAGTAATAACCAGTTATAACAAATCAGTTTTTTTCGCTCGACTTCATCGCATCTCTTAATCAGATTTTAGATATTTATCGGCTGCATTTTGAAGGAAATCAATCCACTGATCCATTCCTTCACCGGTTTTTGCTGAGGTTTCAAGCACTAACATTCCCGGTCTAACAGATTGAATATTACTGATAGCCAAATCACGATCAAATTCACAAGGTTCTGCCAAATCCATTTTAGTAATCACAGCTAGATCAGAGGTGTTGAACAAGCCAGGATATTTCAAAGGTTTATCTTCTCCTTCTGTGACCGAAAGTAATACGATTCGGAAATTTTCTCCCAAATCCCAGCTTGTAGGACAGACCAGATTTCCAACATTTTCAATAAACAGGAATTCTAATTCATTTAAATTCCAGTCCTTTAAATGTTCCTGAACGACATCTGCTTCAAGATGGCAACAACCATGTGTCATGATTTGCTTGACCGGTGCCCCACTGCGCGCAAGCCTTCTGGCATCGTTATCTGTTTCCAAATCACCCACAATAGCAGCAGCTTTGATCCCTGATTTTATCAGTTCAGTTAATGTTTTT
>JAJRVU010000385.1 GCA_024277145.1 Planctomycetota bacterium | reverse complement strand
TTTCAAGAGCTTTTCGGATTGATTAAACACTTTTTTAATTTTGGAAACAGATAATTATGTCCAAACATTTACAACGCGATTTGGAACATCTCAAAAAAGAACTTCTCTCCATAGCATCATTGGTTGAAACAGCTTTAAATAAAGCAATATATGCACTCATCGACAGACGTACTGACTTGGCAGAAGAAATCATCAAATCAGATAATGTCATTGATGAAAAAGAAGTTCTGGTTGAAGAGGAATGCCTAAAGATTCTAGCGTTACATCAACCTGTCGCAGTCGATTTGCGATTTATCATTTCTGTTCTCAAGGTGACAAATGATTTAGAACGGATGGGAGATTTGTGCGTGAATATCGCAGAACGAACATTGTACCTTTCCACTCATCCACCACTGAAAGTCAAGCTTGACTTTCCTGCCATGGCAGAAGGTGTTCGAAATATGGTCCGTAAAAGTCTCGATTCTTTAACAACACTTGACACCAAATTGGCACGAGAAGTTCTGGATCAGGATGATGAAATAGACAATGCAAATCGGGAAATGTTTTACGCACTCCAGAAGTTGATGCACAGCGATACAAAGACAATTGAACGTGCAGTCCACATGCTTTCAGCCTCACGTCATCTCGAAAGGATTGCTGACTTGGCTACAAACATTGTCCAGGATGTCGTTTATATGGTTGATGGCGAATTAATCAGGCATCGACATGAAGAATATTTTGACTCTGTTGTTCAAAAATGACTATCCATTTCATCCGCCAAATCCGACATCCAAGTCTATTAATATGATTCGCTCTCTTTGATCTAACTCCTATCAATAATTTATCTTAAACCATATCCACAGTTTTTTCATATCTCTCCTTTTTGTATTAAATATGAATCTTTGATGAAGATTGCAGTTTGTCGATAAAATCTGTAATTCCGATTATGCGGATTATCCGATTTGATAGTTATAGGCAAGCAGACCCATATCTTGTTGCATTTTATTTAAACAACGCATATTAACATCCTGGTAATTTTTATCTCATATCTCTACGTGAAAAAGGAATTCCCCAATAATGCATTTTATTAATGCTTACAACAATTCTTTCCTGAGGTTTTCCCTCTCTCTGGCGATTTTGTTCTTTATTTTTCAGTCTGTTTCAGTCGCTTCAGAGCTGAAAACCTATTCGGAAGACGAAGTAAATCAACTTTTTGAAAGACTGGAACAAGCAGAAGAACGAATTAGCGATTTTGAGTCAAAACTTTTCGATTTAAAAAAATCTAAAATGATTGAAGGACCGGAACTCATTCAAAATGTCTCTGCAGAAGATTCGGATGATGCTCCAAATTTATATAAATCAATTCAGGATGAATTTGATAAGAAATGGAAAGAACAGGATCACATTAACGAAGAATTTCAAAAATCTCTTAAAGGCTTTACCCTTCCTGGTACTTCATTAAACACGATGAAAATAAGTGGCCGAATTCATGCTGATTATTGGGCGTTCCCCGGAGATTCCCCGGGAGTGAATGTTTTTGAAACAGGAGATCCCAAGAAATCCCCTAATGATCGAATAGGGTTTAGACGAGCTCGATTAGGAGCCAAAGGTGACATCTGGAAAAATATGGGGTATAAGATTGAGATGGAATTTGCTGGAGGAGATGAGAGTGAATTCCGTGATATTTACTTCAGTTTTAAAGATGTTCCATTTTTACAGACATTGCGAATTGGTAACCAGAAACGACCTTATGGTTTGGATCACCTCAACAGCAGTCGATACAACGTTTTTATGGAAAGACCGTTTGTTATTGAGTCGTTTAATCAGGATGCACGACGATTGGGAATCCAGTCCTGGGGGTATTCGGAAGATTTGGAATATAATTGGCGATTTGGTGTTTTCAACCAACGGCTTATTCAAGATGAAGGTAATTATATTTCTGATCATGCGCAGGGAGAAATTGCTGGTCGATTTGCACACACATTATGGTATGACCATAGTGATGGGAGCAATTATGCTCACTGGGCTGTTTCAGGTACTGCAGCTCACCCGGATGGAAGCACTCCTTCGGACACAGGAAATATAGGCAGGGATGCAAACGAAGCTCGATTCAGACATCGTCCGGAAGCACGTTCGACCAATCGATGGATTGACACTGGTCGAATTGCAGGTGCGAAATGGTATCAATTACTTGGCTTGGAAGGTGTCGTCAATGTTGGAGCGTTACAAGTTGTCGGTGAATATCAAAAAGCCTGGCTGCAAAGAGAATCTGCATTTGGCCCCGATTTGGAATTTGGAGGGGGATATGCGTATGTTTCATATTTTCTGACTGGTGAACATATCCCGTGGAACCGAAAAACTGGAACTCTGGGTAGAGTAAAACCATACAAAAACTTATTTCTAACAAATCGTTGCTGCGGAGACACTGGTAATGGATGGGGAGCCTGGCAAATTGCTGCACGGTATTCCTACGGTGACTTTTCAGACAAAGATATTTATGGCGGAATTGGGGAAAGCCTGACACTGGGACTCAACTGGCATTGGAACTCGAATGCCCGTATGCAATTCAACTATATTTATGGTGATATCACAG
>JAJRVU010000384.1 GCA_024277145.1 Planctomycetota bacterium | reverse complement strand
CAGGAGTTGTTTCGTGTGGTTTTTCTCCAATCCAGGCGTGATTTCCCATATTCACATAAAGCCAGCCATCCGGCCCCAGAATAACGTCATGCGGAGCGTGGTCGCCCATCCCTTTACTAACAAAATTCACAACAAGAATAACTTCATCAGCTTTGTCATCATTGTTGTTGTCAGGAAGCCGATACATTCCGATACCTTTTGGACCTTCACCGACTGCATAGACATCTCCATGAACCATGCAAAGCCCCTGGCAATTTTTTACTTCATTTGTATACTCAATAACTTTGTCGTAAATGCCGTTCCCGTCTGTGTCAATCACACTTAAAATCGGACCACGTTCGCGCGAAGCAATCACACGTCCTCGTTTTCCCCATGTCATTGCAATCAGGCTACCGACCAACTCCGGCTCTGCAACACGTTCAATTTCAAATCCGGGTGCAAGAACATAGCGATCTTTGTAAGTATCTTTCAGGACAATGGAACTCCATTGAGAATCTTTATGCGGACCTAAAACTTTGACTTTAGTCCAACCTGTAGTTTTAAAACCTTGTTTTGTCCAGGCATCTCCAACCGGCTTTGTTCGAGTAGCCACCCATTTATCCCCGGAATCCGCTATATGATTATGCCCACCCTGGGTACGAATTTCGCCATCTACAAACAATCCAGATTTGCTATCTGAATTACTGACTTTGATTGCAATTGAATTTGTTCCTCTCCCAACAATTCCGTTCAAGTTGAATCGGTGAAGTTTTTTTGCTTCTCCTTCACCCACTTTTTGCCCATTCACCCAGACAACAAATGGATCATCACAAACAATTCTTAAAGCTCCCGTTGAAGGGCTATCGGATCGAACATCATGGTGATACCAGACACCTCCGGGCGACACAGTTTCTTCCTGAAACCTGATCCATTGAGCGTTATAATTATCCTGAGCCAACAGGAGATTTGATGATGTGCATAATAGAATGAATAAAACGAATGACAATCTGCGTAACATTGACAACTCCAAAAGAGAAACAGGATAAAAAGCAATCCCCGTATATGTATTCATATAAACGTTCCCTTATCATACTTAAGGAGATATCTGAACACAAGCAAAGCGGATTGAGCTTTTTTATATAAGGGAGAGAGGACTACCGCCCACCAATCCGGGCTTGAATTTCATCCACTTTTCTGAACATAATCAAGAATTATTCTACAACTTTTCCCACGAAACACTGCTGAGAGATTCCATGATTAAAAATATTATTTTGACGATGATTCTTTGTTCAAGTTTTTCCACAAAATTACTTGCTGATGACAAACCCAACATATTATTCATCTACACTGATGATCAAGCCGCCTGGGCAACGGGGACATCAGGATATCCGCATGCAATCACTCCGAACATGGACCGAATTGCAAAAGAGGGGGTTCGCTTTACCAATGCGTTTACAACAACTCCTGTCTGCAGCCCTTCCCGTGCTTCATTGCTCACCAGCAAGCATGGATCAGAATTGAATATCACCGATTGGATTCATCCGAGAGTGGAACCGGCGCTCGGCCTAGCTCCTGAAACATTAACATGGACAAAACTGTTTGTAAAAGCGGGTTACAAAACGGGATTAATCGGAAAATGGCATTTGGGAACAGAAGACAAATATCATCCTTCTGTTTTCGGATATCAATACTTCATGGGTTTTCGTGAAGGAGGAAGCCGGTTGAAAGATCCACCACTGGAAGTCAACGGAAAAATCCAGAATGTCCCCGGCCTTTTAACTAACATTCTAACAGATGATGCTATCAAATATATCAAGCGTAATAAAAACAAGCCGTTCCTGCTTTCATTACATTACCGAGCCCCTCACGCTCCCTGGCTCCCCGTTCCTGATGAAGATTGGGCTCCTTACAAAAACCTGAAACCTGAACTCCCGAATCCAGATTACCCGAAACTGGATAAAAAGAAACTCGTCAGAAAAACAAGAGAATATCTTGCAAGTGTAAAAAGCGTTGACAGTAACCTCGGAAGAATTCTAAAAACGTTAGATGACGAAAACCTGACAAAAAACACCGTTGTTATTTTCACAAGTGATCATGGTTATAACATGGGGCATAATGGAATCTGGCATAAAGGGAACGGACACTGGATTCTCACTAATCCGCCTCCTGCTCAACCCAATATCCCAAAAGGTCAACGACCTAATATGTATGATAACTCACTCAGGGTTCCTCTGCTCATTCGCTGGCCGAATAAAATCGAATCGGACAGTTTGATTTCTAAAACAGTTACGAATCTCGATTGGTCCCCTACACTGTGTGCTATGGCCAATATCTCACTCCCTGATAATTTGAATCTACGTGGCAGGAATTTTCTCCCATTATTCCAAGGAGATAATAACAAAGTCAATCAAAAGTGGGAAAACAATTTTTTCGCGCAATACAGTACCCACCACCAATCAAAAACAGATATGCGAGTTTACCGAACTCCCGAATGGAAACTCATTCTGGATTTCCTGAATCCGGGACGAAACGAACTATTCAATTTGGCGAATGACCCGAATGAAAATCATAACCTTTATTCTTCGAGAAAAACGAATAAGGAAATCGCATCTGTCATTCAGAGTCTGACAAAGAAAATTCAAGAAGAAATGAACAGGATTCATGATCCTGTCTCTGAATTGCCTGTTCTGGAATAAAGCAGTTAAATCAGGTATATAAAGCTCTGATTCTCAATAAATTAATTGTAAACGGAGCATTTCATGGATAACTTTCTCTCAAAATTTCGACACACAACTTGCGGGTGATCCTTCTGCAAGTTAGCCTGTATACAATTTATCCTGTTAAATAATCTATCAGGACATCCTGTACTCTCAATTGCGTTGTGTTTAACACATCCCGCTTAACGAATAACTCACGAAGGTGACTTTCCTACTATGGCTAAAGAATCAACCCCCAAAAAAAACCCACCTTCTAAGAAATCACCTGTCCCTGATCTGGTAAAGAAAGCGACCAGTAACCGAATTATTTCGCTGGATCAATTCCGGGGTTACACCGTTGCTGGAATGTTCCTCGTGAATTTTGTGGGTGGATATAAAGTCTGGTGCCCCTGGGTCCTGAGACATCATAACACCTACATCAGTTATGCAGACACCATCATGCCACACTTTTTATTCTGTGTCGGCTTCGCTTTTCGTCTGACATTTGGTCGACGTTCCCATTCCGCAGGTTTACCAACTGCTTATAAACGTGTTGTAAAAAGATTTCTCGGCCTGCTCCTGGTTTCCTTTGCTGTGTACACGGTTGGACGCAGGGCGAATACCTGGGACGGGTTAGTTGAAATGGGTGTCTGGGATGCTATCAAAGAACCGCTGAAACGAAACTGGTTGCAAACATTGGGACAAATTGCAGTCACATCCATCTGGGTCACCCCGGTCATTCGCGCATCAGGAAAAATCCGTGCATTATATATGGTTTTCTCTGGATTGTTACACCTATATCTTTCTTACGTTTTCCATTTCGACTGGGTGAATGCAAGCCCTTCTGGGATTGATGGCGGGCCACTCGGTTTTCTGACATGGTCCATCCCGCTCATCCTCGGAACATTAACTTGTGATGCGATTGTTAATGTCAGCAATAAACCTAAATTATTCAAGCTGATATTTGCGTCCATCCTGATTATGGGGTTCGGCTACATTCTTTCCTGTGGAACCCGATTGTATGATCTTTCTCCTGCAGAACTGGCTCAGTGGAAAGCTGACGCTGCTTTAGAAAATGCGGAAAAAGGAAAAATTGGTGCAGAAATCAAAGCGATAGCAGGGGGAATGGGAAAAGAAAACGCAGCCCTTAAAAAATATAAAACGGAATTGGCGAAACAAAAGAAAATCCAACTTCAGAAAAAGACTCTCGAAATATTGAAAAATAAAGAGGGAGACTACGGCCAGATATTTGCATATGTAGCAGCCTACCCGGAAGCTCTTGCTGAAGTCACCAAACTGGTTAAAGAAGGAAAAGTGAAATCACTTCCGGAAAATATTCAGAAAAGCTTGTCTGGAATTCAAAAAATTGAAGCAACTTCCAAATTCAAACAACTTAGAAAACTGGAAGCAGAAAATAAATCACTTAACCCCAAACTCCCCAAGTCGCCTGCTGCGGTTGCGATGTTAAATCCAAAAACAGTGGAACAAAAAAGAAACATCATCCAGAAAAAAAACAGACTGAATGCTCAAATTGCCAAAATCAGGAAGAACTCAGGAGAAGAATTGGATCAACTTGCTCAACTCCATTATGACCTTCAAAAGGGAATCCGATTCCATGCTCAATCGATCATAGATGAAAAGCCGGCCAAGTTTGCCCCCTATTATAATATTCATCTTTTTGCCATTGTTGATGAGGCCAAACAATTTCTTGACGCGCAAAAACTGGAAGAGAAACCCTCCGGCATGCAAAAACTGATCACGGATATCAAAAAGATTGAAGAATCCAAATCAAGGGAAGAAAAAACCAGTAAGATTAAAGAGTTGAAACTGGAACTTGCCAGCTTCCGTAATCCCATACTGGCAGACGATCCGGTCTGGCCTTCCTCAGAACGAATCGCAAAAGCTAGAAAACGCGGTTGGAAAGACCTGTTCTGTGAACCTCCTTTTGTTCATCCCCCTGCAGATGATCCTTCTGACGACCCATACAAACTGCACGCCATCACCGCCCCCCCTTCGGTTGATCACCGCGAATGGAATTACTGGATGATGTCACAACGGGCGGGCTCACTTTCTTACCTCATCTTTGCAGGTGGCTTCTCAATCTTCCTGTATGTCATCTTCTATGTTGTCTGTGATATTTGGGGATTCCAGTTGGGACTCTTCCGAACCTACGGCACCAATGCACTCGCTGGCTATGTTCTGTTTGAAATTGTGGGTTCGTCAATTAAAGCCTTTATTCCTGGCGATGCACCCTTCTGGTACAGCTTTGGAGGATTCCTGCTCTGCTGCTACGTCCTCTGGCTGTTCATCCGAAATCTTGAAAAGAACAACATCTATATCAAACTTTGAGATTATAAATTCAGACAACAAAAATATAAACAGGCACCTTGAATTGGCTCTGCCAGCGCGCATCGTACTGTTCCATACAAACCAGCGAAGTACGATCTCATGAATAATCCCCTTGAGATTCCCTCTCTTCTGGTATATTATTATGTGTAACAAATAAAAGGAATTTGAAATGGCCAGAATCATAATTGAGATTGATGATAATAAAGCTGCGATCCTAGAAGACAAAGCAAAAAAAATCGGCCTGTTACCCGAACAATTTGTGATCGCTTCAATAGAAGAACTCATCTCACAGCCAGATCCTGAATTAGATGAAGCAATTCGAAAAATCTTAGCTAAAAATCAAGAACTTTATGATCGGCTGTCATGATACGATATCTTTCCATCTCGGAAATATTTGAAATTCACAATCAGATCATTTCTTCATCAGGAGGCTCGAGTGGCGTTCGCGATTTAGGCTACTAGAATCTGCCGTTAATCAACCACGCCAAACATTCGACCAAAAACAACTATATCCTGATATTCTTTCAAAAGCTTCTGCATTATGTTTTTCTCTGGTAATGAATCATCCATTCGTCGATGGAAACAAACGAATTGGTCATGCTGCTATGGAAGTATTTCTTTTATTAAATGAATATGAAATTATTGCTGACGTGGATGAACAAGTAACAGTTATGCTTGAACTTGCGGAAGGAACTATGTCTCGCAGCAGTTTTTCAGATTGGTTAAAAAACCACTGTCATCCCATAAAGAGTAAATAAGCAAGAAAACAATAAAATCCTGTCAACAATTTTCAAAGCTGTTCGATGACCCAGAATGCAGCGAAGCCAAGAGCTGCTCCCATCGGTAATGTTGTGATCCAGGCAATAAGAATCTTCCCGATCATTTTCCAGTGAGCTTGTCGTGTGACTGCACCAATTCCGAATAAAGAACCACAACTGACATGCGTTGTGGAAACGGGTAACCCAAATCGGCTGGCACCAATAACAATAGCCCCGGTGATAAAATTGGCCGTAAAACCTTGCCCGTGGTTCATGCTTGTGATTTTATTCCCCATCGTTTCAGCCACTTTCCGTGCACTGATTAATCCTCCAAGAGCAATCACAACTCCCACGATAACAATACTTGACCACCCACTAAGTTGAGGAACAAGCAATAATAAAGCTGCAATTTTAGGGGTATCGTTTAACCCTCGTGCATAACTGACCATTCCTGCAGAGATATAATGAAGAGTGTCCAAAATTTTACTCGCTTCCAATCCCATCACTTTTCCCTGATACCGGCTTTGACATGAAACAGTGTTTCCTAGCTCTATTGTCAATTGTTGAGCCCGTTCCAAAGCAACGCTGTTTGTGCAAACCGGAATAATTTCAACCGTTTCATTCCCAACGCATAAACAGGTTTCTTCGGTGATTCCAGATTTTTTTCGTCCCCACTTTAATGTTGGATAAATAATAACAGCCATGAAAACGGATAATATCGGGCTTAACAATAAAGGAACGACGAAGCCTTTGCTTAAATTTCCATAACTGATATCGGACCCCGCTGCCAATCCTGCTCCGATTAATGCACCCACAAGACTATGCGTTGTCGAAATCGGCATTCCAATTCGAGTCGCCAATAACACGGTCAATCCCGCACCCAATGCAACTGAAGAACCATAACTGGCACTGTTGACAATATCTCCTGCAACAAGACCTTTCCCGCTAAAGCTTTTAAGCAATTTCTCAGCAAGAATCACAGCAGTGAGAGAACCAAGAAACGTTGTCGCAGTCGCCCATGCTAATGCTTTTTTATAATTAAGAGACTGACTTCCAAATAAAGTGGCTACACCTTTAAAATTGTCGTTTGCCCCATTTGCATAAGCCAGACAAATCACCGCCAGTAATATAATTATAGTTGTCATAGAAATTCAAAGCCTGTCAATTTGTATTATTCTGACTGCCACAAGTTCAGGGGACATCCTGAATGACCGCTTATAAAATATCAGAAGAAAACCAGAGAGGCTTCTAAACTATAAATGAATTGCTTATCATTCTGTGATTTAACTCACAAAGACAGAATTTAGCGGTTTAATATTGCAAGAAGATTTAATTGCAAAGAAAAGAAATGTTCGAATTGAACGAACTTAGCCCTCATCAAGAGCTTTGCTGATTGCCTGGATAGCATCTTTTCCATCGCCATAAAACATTAAAGTATTATCCGCTGAAAATAATGGGTTAGGAATGCCTGCAAATCCGGGGCTTAAACTTCGTTTGATCACAATCACCGTTCTTGCTTTATCAACATCAATAATCGGCATCCCAGCAATCGGGCTTTCAGGATTGGTTCGTGCTTCCGGATTAACAACATCATTAGCACCAAGAACAATCGCAATATCAACCTGATCCATCTCGGAATTAATATCGTCCATCTCTTTCAAACGGGCATAATCAATATCAGCCTCTGCAAGAAGCACATTCATGTGACCGGGCATTCTTCCTGCAACCGGGTGAATTCCAAAATTAACATCGATATCACGTTCTAATAACTGATTCGTTAAATCACGAACTGCATGTTGCGCCTGGGCAACAGCCATCCCATACCCCGGAATAATTGCAACTTTGGTAGCCACTTCCAGAAGCATCGCCACTTCTTCAGCTGATGTCGATTTCACGTTTACATAAACTTCATCAGCAGAAGCAGTGGCCTCTGATGGTTGAAGCACTCCAAAAAGAACATGCCCCAACGACCTGTTCATTGCGACACACATGATTTTTGTCAGGATTAAACCCGATGCACCAACAAGCGAGCCTGCGATAATTAAAACTGTATTACCTAATGCAAACCCGGTTGCAGCAGCAGCTAACCCGGAAAAAGAATTCAACAGCGAAATTACAACAGGCATGTCAGCCCCACCAATGGAAATAACCATTAAATAACCGAGAGTCAGGGCAAAAATGGCCATTGTCCAATAATAATATGATGCCCATGAGCTATGCATAACCACCAACAATCCCAATATTAAACAAATAAGCATCAGACCAAAATTAGCCATTTGTTGTCCGTTAAAACGGATATCTTTAATCATTTTCAGGCCATGCAGTTTTCCGAAAGCAACAAAACTTCCAGAAAAGGTGACAGCACCAATTAAACCAGATAATGCAGCAGCCGTCATTTCTGAAGAGGCAACAAGTGATCGATTAACACTCACAAGAAATGCCCCTGCAACAAGAACAGACGCTGCCCCACCAAGACCATTAAACAGCGCAACCAGTTCAGGCATTTCTGTCATTTGCACCCGTGTTGCAAGGACTGCCCCAATTCCGGAACCAATTACAATTCCAAGAAGAATCAAACTAATACTGAAATTTTGACTCAAAAGCGTAGCAATGACTGCAAGTAACATCGCAATCGCGCCAAGCTGATTCCCACGAACAGCAGTACGCGGTTTCGTCAAACCTTTTAACCCGGAGATAAAAAGGACAGCAGCTAATAAATAAATCAGGTCAATCCAGACAGGTGTCACTGTTTTTGCCTCGTTCTCAAACTTAAGTAATAGTAAAGCAGGATAATAAATGAAGGTTTCTATTTTTTACTTTTCGGCTGAAACATTTCAAGCATTCGATGAGTCACCATAAATCCACCCACAACATTAATCATGGCCAGGATAATGGCGAGTAAACCGAGAAATTTAGCCATGCCGGGATAATCTGACTGCATCGATAACAATGCACCAATTAAAGTGATCCCTGAAATGGCATTCGAACCGGACATTAACGGGGTATGCAACGTCGGTGGAATTTTTGCGATAATTTCAACGCCGACATAAACAGCCAGCACAAAAATCGCCAGGAGCAACATAATGGTATAGCTTCCGGTCGATTCTACTTTTGTGACTGTCTCTTCAGCAAGGATCAGACAATTTTGTATTAACATATTCAATTCCTCTGTTTATAAATTTCAGGATTAAATCCTGTTATATTCACCCGTCTCATTCACCCGTGCCGATAGCATTAATCTTCAAGTGAGTAAGATGAGTCATCACCATCTTTTTTCTCACTTGGTTCTTCATTTGAATCAGCCTTGTTTTCAGGTTCACTTTCCGAAGTAGCAGCTTCAGATGCATCGTTCTCTGAAGAATCAGCCTTAGAAGATTCACTCTCAACAAGTTGAATCGTTCCTGATTTTTCAGTTTTATCGGGCAAGCCGAGAATCTCCCGGACCCTCGATTGAACAACTTCTCCCTCATAAGTGATTAATGTATCTTTTGTGATTTCATCTTCCATGTCAAAATTCAGTCCTTCTTCCCCTTTTAAATGCAAGAGGAAGGTCGAAATATTCTTTGAATACATTTCGCTGGCATGAAAAGGAATTGTAGAAGAAAGGTTTCCCGGACCAAGAATAGTAATTCCATTTTCAACAACTCGTTCATCCAGTTTGGTCAATTCGCAATTGCCACCCCGTTCTGCAGCCAGGTCAATAATAACCGACCCCGGCTTCATCCCTTTTGCCATTTCAGAAGTTACCAGAATTGGTGATTTTCTTCCGGGGATTGCAGCCGTTGTAATCACGATATCACTTTCTGCAATCACCTCGGTCATCACTTCCTGCTGACGTTTGATGAACTCGTCTCCCATTTCTTTGGCGTATCCACCAGATGATTCTGATTCACCGGTATCAAGGTCAACTTCAACAAATTTTCCGCCCAGGCTTTCAATCTGTTCTTTCACAACAGAACGAATATCATAAGCTCGAACGACTGCGCCTAATCGTTTCGCTGTTGCAATCGCTTGAAGTCCAGCAACCCCTGCCCCCATAATAAATACTTTGGCAGGTCGGATCGTTCCCGCTGCAGTCATCATCATCGGGAACATTTTCGGAACTTCATTTGCTGCCATTAAAACAGCTTTGTAACCAGCAACCGTAGCCATTGATGAAAGTACATCCATACTTTGAGCACGGGTGATTCGAGGAATCATTTCCAATGAAAAAACAGAGATTCCCTTTGCTGCATATTCTTTATGAATTTCCGGTTCTGACAGGGGATCGGTCATGGCGATTAAAGACTGACCTTTTTTCATTAATTCCAGATCAGATTTTCCGGATTCAGGATTGGCACCTGCTCCACGGACCTGCAAAATCACGTCGCTCTTGCCGAACAATTCAGCACGATCACCTATAATCTCAGCACCCGCTTCGCTGTAAAGCTTGTCAGGGAACCCCGCGGATTCTCCTGCACCTGACTGGAACAGGGTTTTAAACCCTTTCTTGGCAAGCATGGCAATGGTGGAAGGAACAAGAGATACTCTTGCTTCGCCCGGAAATGTTTCTTTGGGAATTCCAATGATTAATTCTGGTGTCTCTGCAGTCATGTGATGAACTGAACTCCGGTGTTATTTCGTTATAATTAGAGCCTGAAAAAACAGGAACCTCTTTACTTCAAGACTGATAGCCTGACTTAATTCTTATCGGTATCAACTGACTTTTTCAAAGGATCGTAAACTCTTATTTAATACCTTTATATCGTCTTTGGAGGGTCTCGCAATGAAGCAGGGAATAATAATTACACGCTTTTCATAATTCAAAAAGATAAATCATGTAAGTATCCTATGATAATCTTAGACTCAGCATCATAAATAAAAAACGACTACTGTACATTATAACCCATATTATAATCGATAATGAAGCAATAGAGCGTTTCCACTATAGATATAGAAGTCTTAAGTGTTATCCCGACTATATATACAGTGCGCCACGTTCTACATCATTTCTAGACATTGTCTGGTGTTCCGGTTTTCTTATTCACTCGGAAAACGAGGTGGTCGATTTTCCAGAAAATGGGCAACCCCTTCTTTAAAGTCTGCGGAACCAAAACTCAAAATTGTTTCTTTATTAGATAGTTCCGTTGCTTCGTTTAATGCCCCCAGAAGCCCTTCATAAACCTGTTTTTTAATCAGCCTCATTGATCGTGGTGAACAATTATCAGCCATATCTTTTGCGTATTTCATCGTTTCTGTTTCAAGATCATCATCAGAAACAACATAATTGGCCATTCCCATGTCGTATGCTTCTTTACCATCAATCGTTCGCCCTGAAATCAATAAATCAAGAGCCTTAGGCAGCCCGATCAATCGGGGCAAAACCCAGCTCAAGCCATTTTCAGCCACAAGCCCTCTTCGAGAAAATGCAGTACATAAACGTGCAGAATCGGAGACAAATCGGATATCACAATACAAAGCCATCACTAAACCAAAACCAACTGCATGGCCATTCACCATTCCAATCACAGGTTTATCAAGTGCAGGAAAATAAGAAAAAGACCATTGATAATCAGGCTTGGCTCCCTCTTTTTTACGTAAGGGAAAAAACTGTTCCTGTATTTCCTTTTCAGATAATTTTGCAGTATCGAGATTAATCACCCAGGACAAGACTTCCATATCAGCACCCGCACAAAAAGCGCGTCCCGAACCGGTCAGCACGATGACTCGAACTTCAGGATCCTGATCTGCAGATTGCATGGCAGAAAAGATTTCTTCGCCCATTTGAGGAGTCCAGGCATTGAGCTTGTCAGGACGATTAAAAGTAATCTTGGCAATTCCATCCTGTACTTCGTAAAGAATCTGTTCGTAAGTCATCTGTTTTTTCTTTTTAAAATTATTTAAATGTAAAATTTGTAAAGTTTTTTAAGCCACGGTTTGATACAGACTGATTCGAAAACTCGATCATCATTATCACAGCCTCTTAATTTATCCTTCATACATCACTTTTCCACTCGTTTAACAGTAATATAACTCCACTGATCGGCTTCAACTTGAACGGGTAAACCTTTCTGTAATTGCTCACCCGTCAATTGAATGAGGTTCGTGTCATTCTCATACAAAACAGAATAATTCTCATGAACCTCTACTGTAAACCATTCCGGGAACTGATTTAAACGAGCATAATCGGTTGGTAAATTGAGATATTTTTTATGTCGTGGTTGATCAAAAATCAAATGCCCGTTCCAAAGTTTCTCTGCGTGGATAGCAATACGAAGAGTCTCTTTCTGTTTCTTTTCAGCACCAAATGAAACATCTTTTCTCCAGGGAAGAATTGAAGTTCCTTTTGTTTTCCAAAGAGCGTACATGATTGCAGTACGAGCATAATTCCCATCACCATGCCAGCCTTCAATTATCCCATTGGGCTTCTGTTTTTTAAGCATAATATTAGTTGAATAATCAACCCAATCAAAACCTTTTTGAAGAGGAATTCGGTTTAACAGATTAATTCCGCCTTCTATTGAATCTGCAAAACCATCTGCTCCACCATTTTCCCAAAGATAATCTTTTCGGTGTTCCAGATTTGACAAGACAAAAAGAACTGCATCGCGATATCGCTTGACATGATCAAGCTCTGCAACTGTTAAAAAAGCATTGTAATTGTAACCCCAGTTATCGGTTAATTCCGAGTTTAAAATTTCCCCGTTAACAGGATTAATACGATTATAGAAAAAACCATACTCATCGCGTCCCGTTTCCAAGATCCGATCTAAAATCTCATGCATCACAGGTTTCCAGATTTGGCGTCTCTCCTTGTCAATGTACGATGCAAGATAATAAGCTTCTGAAAGACCTCCAATAACTTCACACCCATGATCATCCAGAGACAAACTTTTTTTCCTGGTTGGGATATTGTGGAGGAAGAAGTAATCAGCTATTCGAAATGCCATCTCGCAATAGTTTTTATTTTTTGTCATCCAGTATGCCCGGCAGTAACTTTGTAACAGTTCTCCACACACTTCGTGATCTGTTGCAGGAAGCATCCCAACCGGAGTGTCGATTTTTGACTCAAGAAGGATTCCATCAAGAAGTTGCAACATACGATTTGACCAGGGACTTGGCCCCAGCCATTCTGTTAACGGCAGAAGACCATCTTTAACATATTCCGATGCCCCAAAGATAATAGCTGCATGGTCTCTGTGTTTTCTCCTGAATGATTGTGTTTCAAACGAATAATCATCTGGAAGGTTTCCAAGACGATTCGTCAATTTTTGTTCTGCTCGCAGAATTTGCTTCATTCTCCCATGGAACCGGGGGCGGTCCGTTAATGCACAAGTTAAGACCATGAAAGGGTAATTGTCTGCAGCTGAATCTCTTGCATTCCAGTAGAAATCCCCCTTCAGGTTCCGAGGAATTAACCCTGATTTAGAATCAGCCCTGGCAAGCCAACCTTCAACAAAACGATGGCAATGCTCAAACGCATCCCGCGACTGAAAAGCATTTTGCTGTATAGCATTCCATTGCTCTTTTTCGTCTGCAATCAGTTGATTGGTGAATATTCCGCTTGCTAGCAACAGGATTGCCGGAAAAATCATAAAAAAAGGACAAGCGGGAATAATGAGTCGTTTCAATTTTGTCGGATGACCTAACTCTGAATCACCCATATCATTTCCACATTGGTAGTGAAGCATTTCATATTCCTTCTGGACAATGGAGTTTCCCACAAAAAATGAACAGCTCAGCTAAGTTTATCAGGACGGTTAAAAGTAATCTTGGCAATTTCACCCTGTACTTCGTAAAGAATCTGTTCGAAAGCCATCTGATTTCCTCATGAATCTTTTTTAGGCTCGGGTTTTACCCCGTATGATATTTTTACCTTTAATATGCAAGATTATCATACCTGCCAACATATTTCATGAGTCCTCAAGAATTAATCTTTAAATCCCTGATCATTTTCGCATTGAAAGAACATAATAAATCAGGTCTGCCATCTGTTTTTTCGTAATTTTCTTTTCCAACCCTTCAGGCATTAACGACTTCCCTGTTGCAGAAAGGTTTTCGATCTCTGTTCTGGGAATGAGTTCGGTTTTCCCCTCCGCCATTTTCAAAGTGATCCCCGTAGGCGTTTCTGCTGAAATCATCCCGGTTTTAATCTGACCATCTACCGTTGCAATCACATATTCCTGGTAATTGGGAGAAACTTCCCGGTTCGGATCGAGAATATGCGTAAGGATTTCAGAAGAAGTTCGATTCTTCACAGTCACCAGATTCGGCCCGACATCAAACCCTTTTTGTCCCATCTTATGACAAATTATACACTCCTTCTCAAAGATTTTTTGTCCCTGCTCGAGATTTCCTTTCAAGGTTAAAGACTCTTGATAAGCCTTGATTACATCACTTCGAGGACCGGGAACTTCTCCCTTAAATAGTTCTAAGGCTAACTGGCGAATTTCCTTATTGGAATGTTTCATAAAGATGGTTCGGTGAACTGAAGAAATCTGGCCGGAAGCGACTTTCCGTTGTTTGATGGCCTGAAACAAGGGAACAATCCAATTCGTCCGACGAAGCAAAATCGCCACCATATCCCGCTGAATGTCGGGAGTCATGCTGCTGTACTGATCCAGAATCATTTTTGAAACTTCTGTATCACGATAATAAACCAAACTGGCAACAGCCATTTTCTGAATCTCATGAGATTGACCCGAACTCAATAATTTTTTCCAGACCGGTTCCGATTTAATAAACGGAATAAATCCAAGCATTTCAACAGACTGTTTTTGATCCGTTAATTTAATGGAAGAATTTGAAGCTGTTTCTAACGTTAATGCCGCGATCATATTAAGGAAGGATTTCATTGCAGGATTAAATTTCCTTGCTGGATCCATTAAGAATTTTCCAGAACGTTGTAATGCTTTTCCCAACTGGATGATCATTTCTCGCAGGATCAGATTCGATTTTGACGTCGAGTTTTTAAGATGAACAATCTGGTTAAGCAAACGATTTAATTCTTCCTGATTCCCCTTTCTTCCAATAATACTTATTAAATCTCCAATCATCTCCTTATTCACAACAATTTCTTCAAGATCACTCTCCTTAAACAATTGCTCCAGAATTCCCATTTCTTTTCCAGCCATGGAACTAAAAACGGCTGTTCGAATCCAAAAATCGTTTTTGTCTTTTTTAAGAATTTCCGTGAGAGGTTCAACCGCATCATTTTCTTTATTTTGTCCTAATGTCAATGCAACCTGAAATCGAACCAGATCAGATTCATCATGAACAAGATTCCTGACTGCTTCCCATATTTTTTTTGATTGGTTGATTTTCGATTCCGCAATGAAAACAGCCTGTCTGCGAACATGTTCCGAAGAATCCTTTAACACAATTAACAAATCCGTTTCATCCAATGAATCAAGACCTTTTAACGACCACATTGCATGCAGCCGACCCACATCTGAATGACTCGTTTTCAACAATTTCTTCAAATACGGAACAGCATTTTTATCCTGCCGTTCAAAGATTAATCTGTGAGCCGTCTCTCTCCACCAGCTATTAGGATTTTCCAGTTGCTTCACCAATTCTTTTATTGAAGCAGTTCCCAAACTCGGCTTTTTTAGAATCGGGTAACCTTTTTGATAAACGGGGGGAACAAGTCGGTAAATTCGACCTTTATCTCGCCCACTCTCCAGATCAACCAGTTTTTTAATATCGTCTGGAATGGACCAGGGATGTTCAATCGTTTCTCGGTACATGTCCAGAACATGGAGTGTTCCATCAGGAGCATTCACAAAATTCACTGGGCGAAACCAGTTATCTGTTGAAGCAAGAAATTCTTCTTTATCAATCGCACGATGAGCTTTAAATGTCGGTCCCTCTTTTTCCAAGAGGTACCGAACGACAAGATTTCCAGCAACTTCTCCGATAAAAACATTATTGTAATATTTATCCGGGTACGCTTTCCCCCTGTATAAAGTAATACCACTTGCAGAAGTTACAAACCCGGTTGCATGCATTTCACTTCGGGGAGATCGAAGTGACGAGAAATTGGAAGCGAGACGTTTTGCATTAATCACCCGCCACGGTTCAGGAGGACTTATCCGGTAAACCGGCACCGCATCACCCGATTCCGCTACATCGTGAAGAGTAGTCGACAGGTTCAGAAAGCGATTTCGTTTCACGTAATGATTCCCCATAACAATATGTTGAATCGGATTCCGAATATTGCAGATAAATCGATTTCCCCAGTCATCAAAACAATTCCCAAACCGAGCCCCTCCTGCCAAAGCTTCTATCGTTTTTGTTTGCGGATCTAGCCGAATATCATTTCTTCTAAAAACAACAGGGGAAGCTTTCGGATCATCACCGGGGCGAACTTGTCCGCCATTACTCGAACCAGCTGCATAAATTTTGTGATCAAGCCCCCACTTCAGGTTATTCATCACCGCCTGAACATTGTATTTTCGAAAACCTGTGAATACTTTTTCACGAATATCTGCCCGACCATCTCCGTTTGTATCTTTGAAATACCAGATATCAGGGGTTGCAGTCACAAAAATGCCCCCTTTCCAACAAACCACTCCGGTCGGCCACGAAATTCCTCCAGCAAAAACAGTCGATTTATCAAACTTCCCGTCACTATTACTGTCTTCAAGTAGCCGAATCTTTCCAATTGGCTGGGATTGTTGCACCTCAAACGCTTTATCCAGAGATTTATCTGTATAAGGATAATCATTCATTTCGACGACATACGCTTTTCCATTTTCATCATAGGTCATTGCAACAGGATCAGTCACCAATGGTTCAGACGCAATCAATTCCAATCGAAAACCATCCTGCAAACGAAAGGTTTTAGAAACTAAAGAAGGATCCGTGGAAGGTATGCGAGGTAATTTTTCAGTGCGATCAGCAGAAACAACTGATCGGGAATTAAATATAATTAGCGATACAACAATCACAGCTCTGGCTATATTCATAATCTTTAAATCCTTTAGTTCACGATGTATTCTCATTATCCCGGTTTCTATTTAATAATCATTACTTGCTATTCAGAGATCAGATTTTTTGCATTTTGATAAAATATTTTTTTTGAATCATCCGAATTTAATTGAGATTCCTTCATTTTCAATAATGCAGACTCAATATAAAAAAACGGAAAATAAGATCCGAATAGAATTTGATTCACGGATACTTTTTCAAGAAGTATCCTAATTTTTTGAACACCCTCTAACATTGCAATATCAACAGAAACATTTTTGTTTTCACAAATTTTGGTAATCGTATTCATATTGGTATCACGAAATGCATTGAGAAGCATCAATTTCAAATTGGGAACTCCGGGAATAATATCTATTAATGGTTTTGAATCAATTTTGGAAACAGATAACAGCGGATGCTGGGTTCTTGCATCTTCCACCGTCATCACAACTTGAACGATCGCGCCAGCATCTTCAGCAAGATGAAGCAGTTCAACAAACCGTTTGTCATTCAATAGATAACGATGATAAGCAGGAAAAAGACGAATTCCTCGAAAATGATGTTTTTCGACGCATCGATGAAAATCTTCTTTCCAGTCCGGTAATGCAGGATTAACTGTTCCAAAAGGGATTAAAATCCTCTGTCCAAAGCGTTCACAATCTTTTTTGAGTCTAAGATTAACGCCTTCAATGTCCCTGTGAAGTAACGCGTCAAAGCTCCCCGCCCATGCTTCACTCACACCCACACTTTTGAGTTTTCTCACCAGTAATTCCGGTTCATCATCTGGAAGCCTGCGAGTCGGATATCGAGACAGATTGATATTCACATCAATAATAGAGTGCATAAACGTTCTTCCATTTTTGTACTTGATTCCAACTTGGTATTTAATTAGAGCGTTTCTACAATTGATTTAGAAGGTTTAAGTGTTATCCCAACTATATTTACAATGCGCCGCGTTCTATATCATTTCTAGACATCGTCTAGTTCATCATCAGAAGCTTTTGGTAATTATCTTTGAAGATCATTTTTTTATCCTGTTCAGAAATATCTGCTCCCAACACTTTGGAAATTTGTGATGCAAACGACCTTCCCCCCGCATCGCTCCCGAAGATCACCCGTTCTGCCCCTAGTTCTCGAACAGCCATCTCAACAAACCCAGCAGTCGGAGAAGAGCCTGCTGTCTCTACAAAAATATTGGAATAAGGACGAATCGCTCGAATTCCCAGTTCCCAGACACCACCTGCATGGCCGCAAATAAATTTTGCTTCCGGAAATTTTTTCGCCAACTCAACCAACTGCATGGGAGTTGATTCCCCTTTCAAATTTCCAGTCGTTTTGATCCAGGTATGTTGAAAGATGACTGCATTCTGTTTTTCAGCTTTTCTAATGATCGGTGCAAGCGATGTTTCGTCACAACGAGACGCAACCCATAATTTGATTCCAACCATCCCTTTATTTTCAAAACAACGGTCCATTTCATTCAGGCTGGCGTCAACATGATTCGGATTCACATACACGTATGCAGAAATTCGATCAGGGTTCACCTTCATTGCTCTGAGAACCTGATCATTCTGTTTCTTAAGAATTTCAGGAGTTGGATCCAATACAAATGGCCAGCCCATGTAAATCACAACGTGTTCAATTCCCGTCACGTCAGCAATTTTCAAAAAATGAGTCATTTTTTCTTCGGGAGAATTTCCGAAAATTGACGAAAGATGGCAATGGCTGTCCCAGATCGGAAAAGCAGAATAGTTAATGGGAGAAACGTCTTCTTTCCCTATTAATTGATTGCACGAAGCAAGCGTTAATCCAGCCAGAGTAGTAGCCAGAAAATCTCGACGACAGCATGAGCCAGCATCACCTGAAATTCGCTCAACATCCGTTTTCATAGATATGCCTCTTTCAATGATTAGTGAATCTTTTTTACTGAATTTCCACTCTCAAAGCATGGTCTACAATAAGAAAATAAACACTTGCTTGAATTATCGATAATCAACGATAATTTAAAAGTATTTCAAATTCAAGCGTACAAAACAGATATATTCACGCAAAATGTAATTCATATAATCCGTTATGTAGAATGGAGTTGTCAGTGAGATCAGAATCCACTATGAACAGTTAAAATTCCATTACAAACAAATGTTCGCAAGATCAAATTTTATCAGAAACTATCTATTTTTTACAAGGATTCAGAAGCAGGATGCAGCTCTGGTTAATATTTCTCATATTATTTGCATCCGGTTTTGTACAAGGATTTCTGGGGTTTGGTTTTGCAATCACAGCTTTGGCCATATTCCCCTATTACATGGACCTCTATGAATCGCACGTCCTCATTACCTTCAGTATTATTGTTCCCATTGGCCTGTTCAGTTATCAAATTCGCAAGCATTTGAACTTCCGCATCTTTTTTATCACTCTTATCGGTGCAATGATCGGGCTACCCATTGGTCTATTCTGTTTTACAAGTATGGATCCTCAATGGATCATTCGATTCACCGGAGTTGTCATTCTTCTGGTTGCTTTAGATGGTTTGATTAAACTCAAAATATCTCGACCTAAAAACCGTAAAAGAGAAACCATCTGGGGAATTATCGCTGGAGTTTCGAGCGGATTTCTTTCAGGTGCAGTTGGTATCGCTGGACCACCCATTGTTGCATTCGGTTCTCGACAGAACTGGAATCAAGCTGAGTTCAAAGCCTATATTTTCACATTGAGTGTGATTGTTTCTTCCTGTCGCGCTGCAGGGATGATTTATACCGATATAGCAAAACAAGATTCTATGATTTCAGCAGGCTATTCCATTCCCTTTGTCCTTATGGGACTGCTTCTGGGAGAATATTTTTCCAGAAAAGTGAATATCCTTTTAATCCAGAAATTGACATTCATCCTTCTCATAATTGTTTCGATAGGCATGCTCAGATAAGAGAACCTCTCTTAATTAATCCTATCAATCTCGTTTTTCAGAGTTTTTCTGGTGAAGAGTTTGATACTCTTTTCGGTAAGCAAGCGGTGCTACCTTCATCATTTTTTTGAACTGCTTCGTAAAATAGCTTTGATCAAAAAAGCCAGATTCATTCGCAATTTGTGCAACACTCCTGTTACTCCAGACAAGTGCCTCACACGCAACATTGATTCGAACGCGCAACAGGTATTGTTGTGGGGTCATCTGGAACAGTTTTTTAAATTTTCGATCAAACTGGCTGACAGATAAATGAACCATTTCGGCCAATTCAACAACAGAGATTTTTTCTGCATAATGATCCAGGACATAACTGACAACCGTAGACATTTCCTGATAAGGCTCATAAAGGCGATCGGCGCTATGATAGTTGCGCATCACCCCTGCAATTCCTGCCACTTCATTCTTCGTATTAAATAATGGAATTTTGGTAGACAGAAACCACTGCAGGCCAAACTTTTCACTCCAGACCAACCAGACCTGATTAGAAATGGGCTTTCGCAAACGCATCACTCGCTGATCTTCTTCAACATACTGATCAGCCATGTAACGTTGATGAAAATCATAGTCAGTCTTGCCAATGGCCTCTTCTTCTGATTTCAAACCATGACGGTCTAATAAAGCCGGATTCATTTTCATGAACTCAGATTGTCCGTTTTTCACATAAAGATAAACATCCGACAAATAATCAAATAGCTCGCAAAACTGCAATCCATTAGAAAGCCCGTCAAAAAAATCATCTTGAATTCCCTCAAAATCAACCATGCGTAAATAATACCAATTATTGCGGACATTCTACAAGCCTGTTTTCTTGGTTAAACACTATGATAATAAAAGAAAATCGCATAGAATTTATCACAGGCAATCTTTCTATCCATCTCATAATAATTTCAAAACAGTAGAAAATGACGGGGAGTGTCAAAATGCTTGATTTCACTGGAAAAGGCAAAGCGAGCAATTGTGGGGGAATCACCCGACGGGATTTCCTGAATGTCGGCAGTTTAACCGCTGCAGGATTATCCTTACCACATTATCTGGCAGCAAAAGAAAATGGCCAGGTCATCAAAGATGACGACCGTGCAGCGATCATGATTTTCAACCTTGGTGCTCCGAGCCAGCTTGACACTTTTGACATGAAACCTGATGCGCCGAAAGAAATTCGGGGACCGTTCAAACCGATTTCTACTACTTCTCCTGAATTTCAAATTTCTGAAATTCTTCCAATGCATGCCAAAGTCGCCAAGCATTTCTCACTTGTTCGATCATGTTATCACACAAGCGCTGCAGTCCATGATGCTGGTTGGCAGATGATGCAAACAGGAAGACAATTCGCAGGGGGAATTAATACGCCACATGCAGGGGCAGTTGTTAGTTATCTGAGAGGCCGAAAAACAGATCTTCCTCCTTTTGTTGTTCTGCCCGAAACAATGGGACGAGGCGGCGGAAATCTCCCGAATGGCCAAGCAGGTGGTTTTCTCGGAAAAGGTTATGACCCATTTTCATTGCAAGCTGATCCTTCAAAACCTGATTTCAAAGTTCCCGATTTGCTTCCTCCCCCTGAAATTGGAACGGCTCGTATGGAACGACGTAAAAAAATGAGGCAGGTTGTTGATGAAACCCTTAACAATTTTGAATCAACAGAAAACGCAGGACTGCTAGATTCCAATTTCAAGGCTGCGTTTCGATTGATGTCAAGCAAGCAAGCAAGAGAAGCATTTGAACTGACCAAAGAACCTAAAAAAGTAAGGGAACGATATGGAATGAACCGCTTTGGCCAATGCTGTCTTCTCGCTCGAAGACTCATTGAAGCAGGAGTTCGATTCGTCACCATTAATTCCTTCCTGACGGTTTTTAATGAAATTACCTGGGATATTCACGGATCAAAACCTTTTACTTCCATTGAAGGAATGAGGGATATTGTTGCTCCGATGTATGATCAGGGCTACAGCGCACTCATTGAAGATCTGGTCGACAGAGGAATGCTCGAAAAAACACTCGTCTGTAATGTTGCAGAATTCGGACGGACTCCCAAAGTCAATCCTGCTGGCGGCCGAGATCATTGGCCACAATGTTTCACCTGTTATTTTGCAGGGGGTGGCGTCAAAGGGGGACAAGTTATCGGTGCGAGTGATCCGGTTGGCGGCGTTCCTGCTGATCGTCCTGTTGATCCCGGAAATATCATTGCAACAGTTTTTCACAGCATGGGTTTTGATCTGGAAACAATGTTGCCCGGACCTGCAGGCCGTCCTTTTGGAATTGTTGACGTTGGTAAAAAGCCGATCATGGAACTTTTTTCATAATTGAATCAAACGAACGCTTCAAGACCACCTGTAGATAAAATCACTATAAATGACTCACATTTTATATTTCTCACAATAACGAAAATCCGGAGTTCTTATGAATTCTCAATACTTGAATATAACCAGCAACGTAGCTTCTCAATTGTCACGATTAAAAACATTGGGACTCCTATTATTCTTCAGCCTGTTTATGTTGACCAATTCTTCGTTCCTTTTTGCAGGGAGTGATTTTGTCATTCTACCTGAAATAATTGAACTTGATGGAATTGAAGCACGCCAGAATTTATTGATACAGAAATTCCATCAGGGAAACTATGCTGAACAGATTCCATTAAGCGATCACATTAAATTCCAAACAGGAAATACAAATATTGCTCGAGTTGATCACGATACCATCATCCCAATTTCAGATGGCTCAACAACAATTTCTGTCACAATAAACGGAAAAACAGCTTCCAGAAAAATTATTGTCAAAGGAACAAAGGCGGTTCCTCAATGGAGTTTTCGAAATCATATCCGACCAATCCTGACCAAAGCAGCCTGCAATTCAGGCCCTTGTCACGGCGCATTTTCCGGTAAAGGAGGGTTCAAACTTTCCCTTCATGGTTATGATTTTGATGCTGATTATTTCAAGATCACCCGGGAATCGCATGGAAGGCGAATAGAACTGGCTAATCCGGGGAAAAGCCTTCTTCTTACAAAACCTTCTGCAGCCATCGCTCATAAAGGTGGACTGAAGCTGGATGTCAAATCAGAAGATTACAAAATTGTTGCTGAATGGATTACACAGGGAATCAAACCCCCTGCAAAATCAGACAGAAGAATTGAGAACCTGGAAATTTCTCCATCCTCTGTTCTACTGAAAAAAGGCCAGAAACAACAACTCTTAATTACTGCAATTTATTCTGATGGTCATCGTGAGGATGTCACCAAGTGGTCCAAATTTACTTCTGTTGATGAATCCGTTTTATCAGTTAATACTTCCGGCGAAACAGAAGTCATCGGATATGGAGAAGGAGCAATCACAGTCTGGTTTTCCAGCAAAATTGAATTTGTACGTATTCGTTCTCCTTATCAAAATAAAATCCCTGAAAATCAATACGCGAGCTTTAATCCCAAAAATTTTATTGACGAACTTGTTTTGAAAAAGTTGAAAGAAATCAATATCGCTCCGTCAGAAGAAGTGGACGATCAACAATTCATCAGGCGAGTTTATATTGATACAACAGGAACGCTTCCGACATCGGAACAGGTCGTCAATTTCCTGGAAGACAAATCCCCTGAAAAAAGAAACAAATTAATTGATCAACTTTTAGAGAGTAATGATTTCGTAGATTATTGGACATACAAATGGTCAGATATTCTTTTGCTCAACGGGCAAAAAATAAGGCCGAAAGCACTCAAAAGTTATTATGACTGGCTTCATGACAAGGTTGAAAAAAACGTTCCCTGGGATAAATTTGTTGAAGAAATTATTACCGCGCAAGGAAGCAGTTTTGAAAATGGCGCAACCAATTTTTATGCTCTTCATCAATCACCTGAAGTGTTAACGGAAAATATTTGTAAAGCATTTATGGGTCTGACTCTCGATTGTGCAAAATGCCATAATCATCCTCTGGAAAAATGGACGAATGACCAATATTATGCGATGGCGAATATGGTTTCTCGCGTTAAAGCAAAAGGTTGGGGAGGAGATGCCCGAAGTGGAGATGGTTTCAGAACTTTATACGTTGTAAATTCCGGTGAACTCATTCAGCCTAAAACGGGAAAACCCCAACCACCTACACCGCTTGATGGAACTCCTCTCTCTTTCAATTCCACTGAAGATCGCCGAATCCATTTGGCAAAATGGTTAACATCACCAGATAACCCTTACTTCAGCAAGGCAATCACAAATCGAATCTGGGGAAATTTCTTTTATGTCGGATTGGTAGAGCCAATTGACGATCTCCGAATTTCTAATCCTCCTAGCAATGAAGAACTTCTTCAGGCTTCTGCAGATTTTCTCGTTAAAAATAAATTCAATATCAAATCATTAATAAAAACAATTCTTCAATCTGCAACGTACCAAAGAAGCAGTAAACCACTGCCTGAAAATCGGGCCGATAAACGTTTCTATTCGCATTACTATTCTCGCAGGATGATGGCAGAAGTCCTTTTGGATGGTATTTCGCAAATTACAAACGTCCCGAGTGATTTCAAGGAAATCTATTTCAACGGCGCAGACATCGTCAAAACCGACATCTATCCCAAAGGAACAAAAGCAATCCAATTGCAGGATTCCTCCGTCAGATCCTACTTCCTGAGCACTTTCGGTCGAAACGAACGAATGATTACTTGTGAATGCGAAAGATCAAACGAGCCAAGCTTGATACAGGTTCTTCATATTTCGAATGGAGACACAATTAATAAAAAGCTCAAGAACAAAGATGGCCAACTACTTAAATATATACAGCAAAAGATTTCGGATGAAGAAATTATCAAACAGCTTTATCTCTCTTCATTATCACGATATCCCACAAAACGGGAAAATGATGCATTCATTAAAATTCTTGCTGAAATCAAAAACGATAAAGAAAAAACGATTGCACTGGAAGACCTGTACTGGGCCGTTATGAGCAGTAAAGAATTCCTCTTTAATCATTAAAGAATTATCGATATTTATTTATGACGTTATACATTTATTTTCCCTCTCTTTCATTCTGAGGCATTTTGTTCAAATGAAAAATCTATCCCTTAAAAGAAAACATTACACAGGAAACATTTATTTCATTCTCTGTTTAATAATTCTGTTAATGACAATCAGCAATCATCCCCTGAATGCAAAAGAGAATAGCGGTCCTGACTACCAGAAATCGGTTGCGCCAATATTCAAAAAGTACTGTAACGGCTGTCACAACAGTGAAGATAACGAAGGGGAACTTTCACTCGAAACATTTAAGGAAATTCAAAAAGGGGGAGAAAACGGTTCCATACTCACTCCCGGAAAAAGCGGTGAAAGCCTTTTAATCAAAGTGTTAATTGGGCAGGAAGAACCCGCTATGCCCCCGGAAGATAATGAAGCCCCGACTAAAAAAGAAATTGAAATTCTGAAACAATGGATCAATGCAGGAGCAGTAGGACCAACAGGAGTAGAAACCCTTCGAATGACCTTGGTCACTCCGAAAATCAAACCATCTTCGAATAAATCTCCTATTACTACAATTACCCAAGCAAATAAAAACCCCTGGCTGGCAGTCGCGCATTATGGAAAGGTTGTGCTGCTGAACGATTCCAATCAAAAAATGATATACCAGATTAAAAATCTTCCCGGAAAAATTAATTCTCTCGAGTTCTCAGCAAACGATTCCATGCTTTTAATTGGAACCGGGCTGACCGGGCTTTACGGAAAAGCAGTTCTCTGGGATATCAAAAATAAATCCGTCATCAAAGAATTTCAAGAACATCGAGACATTTTATACTCTGCAACATTTCATCCAGATGAAAAAGTCATTGCAACTGCAGGATACGATAAAAAAATCATCTTGTGGGATGTTTCTACCGGAAAAAAAATCAAAACATTAAAAGGTCATAATGGTGCAGTTTTCGATCTTGCTTTCAGCCCTGATGGT
>JAJRVU010000022.1 GCA_024277145.1 Planctomycetota bacterium | reverse complement strand
TCCTGAGTAACTCGCCATACGACCCAATATGGCAGTCATGGTACTTGACGCACCATAATCAGCCTCGTTGTACTCTTTCCCGGTAATCAAAGCATTAAACAGATCATCATGTTCAACTTGATGCCCATCCTGACCTCGTTTTCGTCGTTCTGGTTTCTGTCCTTTCAATTCCAGTTCAGTCATGAGATGACCAATCAAATGAGCCACTCCTTTTGTTCCATGCGCATGTTGAGAAAAACTGTTCCAGCAAGCTGGAATGTGGCGGCATTCGCTGAACATTTTCGTCCCGTCTGAATAGGTAAATTCAATCGAATGGTGGTCGAATATTTCTCCATATTCTTTTCCAATACGCATCTGACGACCACCTGTTCCCTGTGCCTCGACCGGGTGCCCCTGCATGATCCAGTTGCATATATCAAGGTCGTGAACATGCTGTTCAACAATATGATCGCCCGACAGCCACACGAAGTAGTACCAGTTTTGAATCTGGTGTTCCATTTCACTCTGTCCCTCTTTTCGAGGCCTGTTCCAGACACCACCACTGTTGAAAAATGCACGCAGAAATTGTACCTCACCAATTACCCCATCCTGAATTCGCTGAACCATTTCGCAATAAGGAGCCTCGTGACGCATATGGTGACCGACAGCAACAAGAAGCCCTTTTTCTTTGGCAATTTTATTTGTTTCCATGATGAGTCGAACACCAGGGGCATCAGTTGCAACCGGCTTCTCCATGAAGACATGCTTTCCTGCATTGACAGATGCCTCGAATTGAGCAGGACGAAAACCGGGAGGAGTGCAAAGCAACACCATATCGACACCAGAATCAATCGCATCCCGATAAGCGTCCAAGCCGACAAACTGTCGCTCGGGAGGAACATCAACACGATCCTTAATGGGTTGTTTCAAAATGGATTTCAAACTGCGTTCAAGCCTGTCCGCAAAAGCATCCGCCATTGCCACCAGTTTGACTTTCACTTTTGCTTTTGTGCTGAGGGCATTTACAGCTGCACCTGTTCCCCGACCGCCACATCCGATTAAAGCAATTTTTATTTCATCGCTGCCTGCTGCATGAACAGAATGGGTAATCCCAAGCGTACTCGCGATTGCTGCTGCGGATGAGGTCTTTATAAATTCTCTACGAGAGGAATTTTCAGGTGGGAAATCTGTTGGCTGCTTAAACATGGACATTTTCCTTTTTAGTTGTCAGATAACATTCCTGATAGATTGTTGAGTGAAATTTAAAGATTGCGATCAGGTTATTTAGTAACAGTCTCATTAAGGTTGCCTCCCGCCAATTATAGACAACCGTATCCTCTTTTCAAGGGGGATAAAAATATATCCCGAGTTGTTATTAGAGCATCTTGCTTTTTTATTTAGTCGTTCTAGTTCGTGGGAGTACGGTTTTTATAAATCAAAACGAAAAGCAGTAGCGTAAACGTAGCAAGCAACCGGCGATTCGGAGTTGTATTCATGGGAGTTGTATTCATGGATCATGCCTTGTTATTTTCGACTGAACGAGACGAATCGGCCCGAGCAGACCAGATGGTTATGTCGGCGAATTGATTGATGTTGGTTTAGGGATGATTAATTCCCGCGCTCGGTTCTACAATCCTGTGACCGGCTTGTTCACACAACGTGACACCTTCCAGGGCAATTTCCGAGACCCGCAATCTTTGAACAAATACGCCTACACACATAACAATCCCATCAATGCGATTGATCCAACCGGGTTGTTTACTATGGTAAGCACGATGTCTGCAAATACTATTTAAGCAAGTCTGGCAACCATGCAAGGTGAGGTTGGCCAAATTGGCATGCAATCAGCGTTGAGTTTACAAGCATCTAATGATCAGGATCAATTATTAACAGGATTACTTTACGACAGTTTGTTTGGAACGGCTGTAAGCGGTGCAATAAAAATACTTGCTTTATCTCCTATTGCGTTTTCTGGTATTTTTAACCTCAAGGCAATTAAATTTGGCGGGAAAGAAATTGTCGGTTATGCGAAAATTGGAAGAAGAGTTATTCTTCCTGGAACCATGCTAAAAAGAGTGGGTCAAATCATTCTAGGCACCCCTGGAATTCTTACCGGAAAAAGTGCTAGAGCATTACGTAAAAATATGGTGGATGTTGCAGTAATTCCAGGAAATATTTTTAAAACGGTAAAACATAAATTCCAAGCTCATCATATCATCCCGCTTCAATTAGGTAAGAGTAAATATAAAAACACGCGTTCTTATCAGATCCTTCAAAAAATTGGGTTTAATTTTGATGATGCAACAAATGGAATCTTATTAAAAGATAGATTACATAAAGGATCACATAACAAATATACTGATGCAATACGAGATGCCCTGGAAAAGATTCCTGGAAACCTAAGTATTGAAAAAACAAGAGAACGTGTTTATGCTATTCAAGCTGGTGCAACAACAGGATTTGCTCGAGGTGCTAGTGTTTCCAAACATGGAAGAACAAGTTATGAAAAATGGGTGGATTATTTAAACGATTTTACTTTATAAAAAAGAAGTGATATTATGCAAGAATACGGTAAACATACAAAAGAGGTGATGGAAGTAGTTAACTTTATCAGGAGTGGTGGAATCCTTAAAACCGAATTTCAGGAAGAAAAGTTTAGTGATTACGATGTTAAGTTGATTTATATCCTAGATGAAGACAAAATTGATAAATATATTGATCCTGATGCTGATAATGCAGAAATCGTTGAATATATGTGGTCAGATATTGTCGAAGACAATGAAATTGATTATAGGTATCGTGATTCTCATTTTAAAAAAGAAATATGGCCAAAAATTAACGCCCTATCTATAGAATTATTTAATGAACTATCTGATCAATTAAAACATCTAATTAATGAGGAATTTATCGAAGTTATTGCCGAAGATATTGATAATATTCTTACTGACAGAGCTTCAGCGGGGATTATTCCTGACTCAATGCAAGAAAAGTTTTATCGCGTTTATCAAGCTTCAGGAATTCCGATAGGTTGGTCAGGAGAGTACCCTGAAGGAAAACTAGTTGTCTATTCCAAATGATTCTTGCGAATCGATTCTTCAACCCACTAGCGGAACCGGATGTTGATACGCCGGATGAAATTACTTCGTATGTGACCGATGCTGATGGTCTGCAAACGTCCAACACCAACGCGCGGGGGACCACCAACTTCACCTACGATCCGTTTGACCGCGTCATCGGCATTGAATCACCCGAAGGGTTCATCAACTACACTTATGATCCTGTCACCGGCAGAAAAACCAGCACATTTACGGGAGACCCTGCTGACCCCGTTAATGTCTTCACTTACACGTACGACACCTTCGGCAGGTTGGAGACCGTCAGCACCACCAAGAATGCATCCTGTAACTCGCGATCCGAACAAACTGACTCGTCGTACTTTTCCCAGTAACGATGGAGAACAGAAATCAAAAATACGTTGTCGCGTTGAGTATGTGTTTGTAATTTAATCTCAATGAGCAAGAATTTCATCTTGCAAACAAATTTAATGTTACAATTATAAATCAAAACACTCTCTAAAATCTTATTTATGATAAAATGTGATTCTTAGAGGATGCCTTAAAGACAAAACATCTATTTAAATTGGCCATAACCCCTTACTGAGAAATGTAGTTAATGAAATTTCACATACTATTCTATAGCCTGATTTACCTGTTTCTATTACCTCAATCAGTTTGTCCGGCTGATGATTCCGAGCTTTTATATTGGAATACAAAATCTCCATATCCTTATTTGATCGGTCAAAAACGAAGCTGGCCTGTTGTTATCAGCAAACGATCTGCATCAGATCGGATCAATCTGGTCGTCAAATTTGGTGGCAAAACTGTTGCTGAGGGAAACCCATGCAGCTATGAAGGAGTTGAATTCAGGGTCACTCAAGATGACAAGCTAGTGATTGAGACAGAAAAGAATAGTACTCCCCGCTTGTTCTTTCTGGACCTCGTCCATCTCTCCAAAGGAGCCATCAAATCCAAGCAAACTTTGCGAATACAACCCGCCCCCCCAAACAGGCCGATTTCTTATATGTCAGACATGATTGATGACCTCCTTTTCATTTTTTACGATTCTTCAGCTCGTCAATTCAAGCCAATTATAAAAGAAGGCCTGGACCATTATGTCCGAAGGCTTCAGGCTCAAGGCGTGAAGCGATTGATTGTCTGGCAAAGTGCGTTTCCCTTTTCTGCAAAACCTGAAGATTTTGAGGAGCCGATTCGAAGCGATTATGTTGCGGTTCGGCAAGCCTTGATGAACAATCCCGAAGTGATAGAAGCAATGGCAAAAGAAAAATCGCTTCCAAGCTGGAAGTGGCTTAATCTTATCATGAAGTTAGTCACCACTCCTGAATTTGGTGACAGGTTTTCACAAAGTGCAATTGATCATGGAATTTCTCTCACCGCCAGTTTTCGCCCGTTTGAATCTGCTCTTCAAAAATATTACACAATGCCTGTCTTTAATGAAGAGGGGAGTTTTGTGAGATATTCTCACTTCTGTTCTTATGCGCCGTTTGATAATGACAAGAAAAAACATGGCTTTGCACATTACCGAATGCTTCTCAAAGAAATGGGGATGGAAGACGAAGCAAAAGTTTCAACAATTGAACTTCAGAATGTCGAAGAGAGAAACCAGGTTCTTAAAAAGCTAAAAGAGGGATCTCTGAAAATCAATATTAAGATATCTCAGTTTCCTCCGCTTGATCCCAATTCTTATGTTCTTATCAAGCTCTCCAATGGGAAATACGATTTCATCAAATACAGTCACATTCAGGAAAAAACATTATCAGAACAGATTACGATTCCCTGTACAAAATTTGAACCGGAAAAAAACAATAACATCCGACTCCTCAATTTGGATATCCCTGTTGAATATCGTTTTATTCATATTTGGGTTCAGTCATCTATTGAAAGTCCTCTTGTTTTATCGACAGATGACCCAGTTCGCATTGCCGCAAAAGCGGGAAACTCTTTGGGGAAGTTCAACAACTACTGGGTGATTCAAAATCCTGCAAAGGATACTGCCGGAACCAGGGTAGCCCCCATTCTGCAAAACGGAAGTTTTCGCTCGCAATTTAACACCGTCAGAAATAGTGAAAATCATTTTATTAAACACCCCGAAACCATTTCATTGAATGAAAACATTCTCGTAATTGACCGGGGTGATGCTTATACCGATGAGATGATCAATTTGCAAAACACAGAAACTCGCAAAATTGCCATCAAACAGATTCAAGACATTCTTGCATATCCTGCATTTGACGAAATTCTTAATAGTACACGTTCACACACGTCACTTGCAGGTTCCTGGGGAGATCGAAAATTAGGCGTTCGCCCTAATCTTGAATACAGACGAAAAAAAGTGAAAGGCTACCGTCAACTCGGCTTGGATTACGGTTATGGTCCTGCATCAATCAGCAGAAATCATGATCTCGTTCAAGCGATTAAAAACAACCCAAAAACGATTCGGGAATTAACGCATCATGTATCAATGGACTGGGAATCAACCTGCCAGGCTCCAACAAGACCATTCCACTGGCGATATATGAGAAATCAAGCGATTGCAAAAGGCTTGAAATTATTCTTTGAAGAGTTGCGTAAAGAGTTTCCAGAAACACGAATCCGGGCGATTCTTCCTCCCTCTGCAATTGTTGAAAAGAATGTCAAAAAAGCGATCTCCAAAATGAAAAAAAAGACCGATAAGAACACAGATCAAAACTATGATCCCAATTATTTCCGATATCTTTGTTCTTATCTGAATTACATTCAATCCATTGGTGAAGGAATGACCATGGTTGACTTGAACGGCCTTAACATTGAGCCGATGATTCTTGGCTATCGAGGGAACCCGGATAAGGGACCACGTCAAATCTACCTTAAAGAGTTCCTTGAAGATTTAAGAAGTAAGCATGATTATAAAGGCCCTTACAGTTTTTTCTATGAAGCCCAGGAGACATTAAGAACTCCTGCGAAATACAATCCGCAGGAAAAGCGGGAAGCAATTATCAAAGAGTTACTCGCAAACCCTGATGACATCAAAGAAGTCATCCTTTACGAAGCTGCAGACTGGATTCAATATCTTCCCTTGCAGGATAAAATTCATGGCCAGCATGGATATCTTGATTAAGAACCGATAATTAACACAATTTTATTTTGATCGCCTATCAATTTGAAAGAATCACTGATTATGAAATCCATTAATAATTCATCTTCATTCTGTTTACCTGTCAAGCAGTTCAACAAAGTGATTGCATTAATTTCTATGATCATAATAATTCAGATCATATCAGCGAAAGTTTTTGCTGACGATAAGATAAAATCTACACCACCCTGGTCAATGTTTCGCGGTAACGAACAGCATACCGGACTAAGCATTCATAAAGGGCCGCAAAAAGCAATACAAAAGTGGGCTTTGCAAACAGGGGATAAAGCTCCCACTTCAGCGGCAGTTGGAACAGACGGTACAATCTATGTTGGAGTTCATGATAAAACCCTTTACGCGATTCATCCCAATGGAAATTTAAAATGGAAATTTGCAACAGCTGCAATCATGGGATCTAGTCCTGCAATTGGAAGCAATGGTGTAATTTACATCCCCGACCGATCGGGAAATCTATATGCCATCACCCCAGATGGCAAAAAACAATGGATGATCTCAT
>JAJRVU010000383.1 GCA_024277145.1 Planctomycetota bacterium | reverse complement strand
ACTTTAATTGAATCCGTCAGCGAGGCTCCGCCCGAGCGGACTGAGAACAAGTCGGAACTAAACCCCAAATAAATTTACAAAATATGTGTTATTACACATGACACTACTTGACTAATCATCGTGACAACTGAGCAGATTGCACGGTACTATCTCACCGTATCTCCATATATATTCATGCTTTATAATGAATCAATCTCTTTTTTCAGGCCATTTTCAGCTCTAATAATGAGCTGGAATCTCATTCTATTTCTTCATTTATCTTTAAATTTGGCAAAATATTCCGAAGATTCCGATTTTAACGGCCGATCTAATTAAAACACTCTTCAAATAATGTAGGGAAGATTGCTACGCATTACCTTTAAATTGGAATGAACTAATGAAAATTCATCACAGTCTGAAAAGAACATGCCTGACCGTTGCGTCATGTGGACTGCTCTGCCTGGTGATTACCGGCTGTCAGACGAGTATTGGTGGTCAGACTTTGCCTTCTGCTCATTATCTACGAGATGATATTAAGTTTTATCCTGCAGGAGATGAATTTCTCCTCCCAAGACAGAAGGATGCCATTGAAAAATACAAAGCGGAACAGGAAGCAATCCGCGATGGCTTAATTCAGGAATAACAAATATCTCCCTTCATATTCTTTCACGTAAATACAAGTCTCTCTCAACTTTGAAAACACCGCGCAGTTCTAAACGTGCAATCATTAATTTAATTAATGATTGACAATTGGGGGGACGTAAACTTTCACGAATGTCGACTACAGTAGATGCATCGTGGCGAAAGCCCCTGTACTCGACATTTCGTGAAGGTTTTTTTATGCGCTGACAAACATATGGATTCCTGATTATCTATTCTGTACTCACTTTTCCCGGTAACGAAATTGAACAGGTAATTAATCTTAATAATCTATAGGCTTTGAAGGCGATTTGAAATTCTTCCCTGAATTCAATCATACTGGCCATCCGTCACTTATTCTCATCGCTATAATTCTTCTATCATGATGGTTTAGTATTATTAACTCTCGCCATTTGACGATGTAATGTCCCTGGCTGAATTAATTCCATAAGGTTGGTCGTCATGTTAAAATTCCATATATTATTTTTTTTACTGATTGGGTGTAATATTCAGTTAGCATCGTTGGATTCATATGCAACTGATAACTCTCTCCACCTCACTGTTGAATCAGGGAAACAGACTCGAAAACAATCTGTATTAAGCTGTGAGGTACCAGCAGGAATTGCCAAAAATAAATATTTCTTCTTGATTCGTGATCGGGATGGTAAAAGTATTCCCGTACAAATCGAATCAACACAGAAAAGCAAAAGAATTTCCTGGATTCTTGACGAGGAGCTACCACCGCATACTACCAGAAAATACAAGTTACAGGTTATCGAGAAACCGATTAACAAACCTGTAGAAAAAGTTGTTCTGAAAAATGATGGCAAAAAAATCCATGTCTTAATCGATCAACATCCAGTGCTGGTTTACAATCATGCAACTGTAGAATCACCTTTGCCAAATCAACCTTATTATGCCCGAAGTGGTTATATCCATCCCCTCTATACACCATCTGGTGAAGAGATTACTGATGACTTCAATCCTGATCATGCACATCAACATGGAATAATGTTTGCATGGCGAAAAATGCTTTTTGATGGAAGGGAAACGAATACATGGGACCAAAAAGAAAATCTTGGTCGGATAGAACACGTGAATCTCCAATCACTCAAAAATGGTCCTGTGTTTGGAGAATTAATAGTCCAGCTTGACCATGTTGACTTATCCAACAAGGATAATCCTGTTGTCATGCTGAAAGAGACTTGGAAAATTCGGGTATTTGCTCTCACTGATCACTTCCTGTTTGACATTATTTCCCGACAAAAATGTGCCACTGAGAAATCAGTTCTCCTAAAAAAACATCATTATGGTGGAATGGCATTTCGTGGTCATGCACATTGGCATGATAAAGAAAACTATGACTTCCTAACCAGTGATGGTTTGACAAAAATCAATGGCAACCACACTCGACCAAACTGGGTCAATATACATGGTCCCCTGAAGACTGAGCACTCAGGAGTCACTATTTTCGACAACCCTGAAAACTTGCATTTTCCACAACCTGTCCGGCTTCATCCCAAAATGCCATACTTCTGTTTCGTTCCCATACATTTGAAGGAATTCCGTATCAATCCGGGAAAATCACTGGTTTCCAAATATCGATTTCATGTGCACACAGGCAAACCAAATGTCACTGCGATAAATCGCCTCTGGGAAGACTATACCAACCCGGCACAGGTTAAAATCACAATAGAATAAAGTGGAATATTTATATTTTCTTTGAGAGTCTCTTAGCCAATCGATCTAATGCAGGACTGATATCCAATGAATCCAAATGCACGTTAAGAATACTGAAGGTATCCTTATTCGCAATTGCTGCATTCAGGGCGTTGTCCAGTTCTCCTACAGAATCCACTTCAAATCCCCACCCTTCACCAATCAAATCAGGGAGTCGATGGTATTCCCAATTCGGAATATCATTAAATGGTCCTTCCTGCAAAAACCGTTCGGTTGTGTATCCTTTATTATTAAGGACAACAACAATTGGGTTAAACTGATGCCGGGCTGCTGTTGATAATTCCAGACAGGTCATCTGGAAGGCTCCATCTCCTACAAGAACAATAGGTCTTAAATTCTTATCTGCTACCTGGATGCCCACCGATGCAGGAATAGCAAACCCCATGGATGCATAATAAGCAGAGCTGATAAATTCCGTATGTTTATAAATGGTCAGGTCGGAAGCTCCAAAAAGAGAATCGCCCACATCTGCAACCACCACCATTTTTTCATCCAGTAATTCATTCAGCCTGTTAAACAAATGGTTGATCGTGACTTTAGAATCAGAGCTTAATTCCTGTTTTTTTCGAGACTCTTTATCCTTTTTCAAGACAGGTCTTTTAATAACCTTCATCTCTGTCTTTGCGAGTCCTTTGACAAAATCTTCCAATAAAACATCATGAAAATGATGATGCTTGATACGAAGTTTTTCACTGGTTGCATAAATGCATTTGCCCGGATCAAGATGAGCTGTGAAAATCCCCAGATTAATATCGGTCATGAAAGTTCCCAGAAGAATTACACAATCGCTTTCTTCCACATACTTCTGGACGGAATCTCTTCCCATCGCACCTTCATACAGGCCTATGAAAAGGGGATGTTTTTCACTGATCACTGATTTTCCCAGTAATGTTGCACTCATGGGAATTTTGTGTTTTTCAGCCAGCTTCAAAAGTTCTTTCCGTAATCCGAATCGATGAATTTCAACACCTGCAATAATGACAGGCTTCTTGCTTGCTTCAATTGTTCTTGCTGCATCTTCTAACGATTCCTTCAAAGAATCCTTGTCACTTTTGATAATCTCATTTTTAATTACATGGGGAACCGTTGATTTTGTTTGCACACGATCGCGGGGAAGTTCCAGATAAACCGGACGCTTGAATCGGACTGCTGCTTCCAGGCAACGATCAATCTCTCGAAACGCAGTCAACGGGTCATCCAGGGATGCAGTTGCGACAGTGATTTTTTCAAAGACTTCCCTTTGTGTATTGAAACCTTTGACTCGATGATGAAGAAGTGGATCTGATTGGCGTTCATCCATTCCCGGAGCACCACTAATGACAATCACCGGCGACTTTTCTGCATAGGCTCCTGCAATCGAATTACATAAACTTAAACCACCAACACAATAAGTAATACAAACTGCGCTGAGCCCATGAATTCTGGCATAGCCATCTGCAGCGTACCCTGCACAATCTTCACGCGTCATGCCAATAACACGAATGGGGCTCTCTTCCAACAATCCATAAAACTGGAGAACAAAATCACCCGGAATTCCGAACAAATCATTCAAACCGTAATCCTGCAATCGCTGGACCAGATAAGCTCCAATGGTATCTGCATGGGAAGTCGAACTTTTCTTTATCGTTTTACTCGGTTTGCGGACAGCCATCTCATCCTCCTCTTTGATCAGGGTTACCATAAATTGAACTGCTTGACTTGATTCGATCTGATCTATTGTCTGGAGAAATTTAACGTCTTTCTGCTGAAATTGTTACCCTGATCTATTCAAAGGTCAAATTGTTTTTCAGTCATTAATTGACCACTTACCAATCAGGGCGTTTTCAACAGGATCTTTTCCAACCAATCTCACATCCACAAAACAGAAATACCCCATAACCAACTACTATATTAACACTTACATCATTATAACAATCCTGTTGTTCAGTTTATGAGATTAAGTGTTATCCCCATATTTAAACGTTTTAGAGGTCTGTTTCAGTATAGGATAAACATTTTAGTGAGATGGACTCATTTTGATATTGACGTAAAAAGGAATATCTGGGAGATTCCCGCTCCATTCCTAATAATTATTCATTTCCCTTTTAAAAATGGTGACTTTTCGAGAAATCATTTTACATCCCAATTATTATTACCTTTCTGAATTCTGGTTTTACCTCTCCTGCATAACACTCTTTTGCATGCCGGGTTAATCAACGATCAGTTTTCAAACCTTATCAAAATCAAACCTACCTTTTCACCTCCCAAAAATACCGGATTCTTCGGTCAGGATGTCGATTATGTTACGTAAATGGATCGCATTTAACTTATTCTTTCTTTCACTGTTTTTCAGTGTTGGCTGCACTCATATTATTGAGCAGAGAGTCATTACACAGTATGGAAAATCAATAGAAACCGAGAATATTTCCAAGCTTCAGAATAAATCTTCCGATGAGCTTAGAGAAAAAGCGCTTGCTAATCCGGATGCGTTAAAGGAACTGAAATACCTGAAACTACCTACTGGTAAAGTAAAAATTCTGAATGTTGAAAAAGTTTCTGATGACGAGAAAAAAGTTGTCGTTGAAGTAGGCAAGAAGAAAACTAAACTCCAGTATATCCTGGTTAAAAATAACAAGAACCGTTGGGTTGTTGACAATATTATTTTCAAAAAGGAACTCAAAGGGCTAACTTCTTCCCGCTCTTTGATTGATCAAATGACGTTTCTACTCACAGTCAGGGAAGCTGTCGATGTTTGGGAAACGGGTAAACGAAATTCCATTCTTGAATTGTGCACACCTGAACTGAAACAGGAATTGGATAACCTTCCTCCTGCTTATCTTGCCAAATTGAGTAAAGATCTGTTTGGTGAGCCTGAAAAGAAAAAAAGACATCCCAAAGGGCAACTGGATGAAGACATTGCTATTGTTCAAGTGAGTAGAAAAAATGGAATTGTTGTCATGACAATGAAACTTGACAATGAGGAATGGCGGATAGAAGACATCGCGCTACAAACCCGGAAAGAAGCAGATCAAATTCCATCCCTCAAGAAAAATGCAATTGTCGTAAACAATGTTTATCAGTTCCTGGCTGCATATCGAACTGAAAACCGAGAAGAACTCAAAAAAATCACAGCTTCATCTTTCTATCGAGGAAGCCTGAAATTTGCTGACCTGACTGCCTATCCTCTACCGGATCTTGATTCGGAAGATCATCATTTTGAAGTTGTCATCAAAAATAAAACTGCAGATTTAATCATTCATGGACCAACAGAATTAACAAAAATTCGACTAAAAATGGATTCAAATCAGTCGGATATCAAAACAAAAACAAAATATGAAGTTGAAGAAGTTGTTCTCTACGAATTGGATAACAACAAAGAAGAAAAAAGACTCTCAGGCATGTTCACCGCACAAGGTGTTATGAAAGTCTTTCATGAAGCCTGGATTAATCAGAATCTTCCCATGCTACGAAAAACATCGACCAAAGATTTTTCTAGCCGAGTATGGGATCAGATGGACAAACAAATTCTTCCTTCGCTTCAATTACCGGAAATACCAGCAGCCCCTCCCGAAGTACTTAATGTTTCATTCCAGGGTCCGATTATCGAAATAACTGCCAACCACGGAGATCGCACCGTTTCTTACATTTTAAGAGATAAAGCAGGCATTGTTCATGTTGATGATATCCTTCTTCCTGTCGACAATCGGCCAAATTCGTTTAAAGAAACCCTTTCCTTGCTAAAACCGATTCATCAATTTGCTCTGGGCGTTCAAACCAATAAAATCTCAATTATTAGAAATACAGTCACAAAAAATTTCGACGGTTCCGTCTGGTCTCAACTTAGTCAGGTTCCATCGATATGCAATTCAATTCCACTAATACTTCAATCCCCTATCCTTTCTGTTTCAACAGAAAAAGGACGCAAAGTTGTTAAATTAGGCTTTGAGGAAGAAGAGGTCAGGATCACACTCGAAAACTATCATGGAAGATATTTCATTGATACAATCGATTTTAAAGATTTTCAAAACGAGAATTCTCAAACAGTGAACTTGAAAATAAAGCTTAAAGAGCTTCTCGCATCGGGCCAAATTAAACTGCAAAAAACAAGTAAAGTCGTTCCTGCTGAATTCCTCATTGAAGAAATAATGCCTGAAGAAATCACTCCAAAGAAAAATGAAATCAAAAAAGAAGTCGCTATTCCAGTGAAAACTAAAGCAGATGGTGACACTAGTCTGCCAGAACCTTCCGATGATGCCTTCACTGCACCTACAGAATAAGCAATAAACAGAATAAGCAATAAAAACCTTGTTAATTAGTCGTCCCTGACAAATCTCTTTTAATCTTTGATTTCAGGGTTTTCATATGAGGATTGCTCGGTAAAATTTGCAAGGTTCCTATTTGAATCATTCCAAAACCTTGCAAATTCTT
>JAJRVU010000382.1 GCA_024277145.1 Planctomycetota bacterium | reverse complement strand
GGATCAACTTTCGAGAAGAATTTGCAAGGTTTTGGAATGATTCAAATAGGAACCTTGCAAATTTTACCGAGCAATCCTCATATGAAAACCCTGAAATCAAAGATTAAAAGAGATTTGTCAGGGACGACTAATTATTGCGGGATGAATTAGCATTAACTGTTACAGAATGTTAATATATTTACGTCTTCCCAAATGACTATTTAAACTCGAAGAGATGTTGAACCATATGAACAAATCAAAACCGGACAAACTGAATTGCAACGAGGCAAATTCAGCCAACAAACCACGCTCTCGTAAATTACGATATATGCTTCTAATATTTTTTGTTATCTCATGCTGTTATTTCACATTGTTATGCTACAAAACATATAAACGAAATAATGCCATCAATTATTTAAAAGAGATTGATGGAAACATTCTTTACACACGCATGAAAACAGGTTTTCCATGGATAGATAAACAGCTTTTAAAACTTGAAAAATTAGACATATTTGGTATTGAGTTCAGAAACATTTATACCATCGAGATTATTTCAAAACCAATCAAAGGTAATAAGATCAATGACTTTATTTACCTAGAAGCACTAAAAAAGCTAGTCCTTATCGAAAACAAACTTACAGATCTAACTATTCTGGAAGAATTAGAAAGTCTGAGTAGCCTTCGTACGTTATATCTTTATCGTAATTTAATCAATAATCTAGCCCCATTGTCTGATTTTAAAAACCTGGAATCTCTAGGACTTTCCGTAAATAAAATTACCGACCTAACACCTTTAATCGGATTAACGAAATTAAAATCTCTTACCCTTTCAAATAACAACATCAGCGACTTATCACCTTTAACCGGACTAAAAAATCTTTCTGTACTTTATATTGAAAGCAATAAAATCACCGACATAACACCGTTAAGAAATTTAACGAATTTAATAAAACTCAGAATTGACGATAATCAAATTACCGAACTGACACCTTTGACTGGACTCACAAAATTGACAGAATTGGATATTGCTAATAATCCCAACCTCACAAAAGCAGAGATTGCCAAGCTCCAGAAAGCGTTGCCCAATTGCAAATTTAATCACAATGCCACGAAATGAAACGCTCCAGGTTCTACATAAAATGGTTTGGTAAAGCAGGTTTTTAAGTTTTAGGCCCCAGTTCTTGAAGAATGCAGTCATATTGAGAACATCTGTAGATTGAAATCCAGTCCGGTTCGTCTAAAATGGTATTAACAAGACAATAGTCTTGAGCCGTAGGGTCTGCTGTGCAGACCGAAATCAGTGAGATTATTTTTAATCAATAGAATAATCCCGAATATGAATTCAGCACAATCTGAATACAAAATATAACTTGTTGTCAGGCACAGCCTGACCTACTACTCCGAAATTATCTGCCTGTGTTTGGTGGATTCGTATAACACCCGAGGAGAATCGAAATCGTGACTGTTACTGATGAGCTTCAAACAAAAGTTCAAGAAGCCCAGGAAAAACTGGACGCCCACACACGAGAATGCGTGCAATGGCATTTTAATCCGGAAACGGGTTGCCCCTTCTGGCTGAATAAAGCGAAGGAGTTTGATTTTAATCCTTTGACGGATGTGAACTGCTTTGAGGACCTGAAAAAGTTCCCTCTTTTTGAAGATGAATGGTTAAGAGGAGGTCCGGTTCGGCGTTGGCTCCCTAAAGGGTTGGAAGGTCGTCCGACTTATGTTTTTGAAACAGGTGGAACAACAGGCATTCCGAAATCTCGTGTGGTCGTCGATGACTTTCGGATTGATTACGAAATGTTCAGCGAGACTCTTCCTGATGAATTTTTTCCTGAAGGTGGAAACTGGCTGATGCTCGGCCCTTCCGGTCCCCGTCGATTAAGATTGGCTGTTGAACATCTTGCACAAATTCGCGGTGGAATTTCTTTCTGCGTCGATCTCGATCCTCGATGGGTTGTCAAACTGATCAAACGCGGGAAAATTCAGGAAGTCAAAGAATACAGTAATCATGTGATTGATCAGGCGATGACCATTCTTTCTGCAGGTCATGAAATTAAATGCATGTTTACCACACCCAAACTTCTTGAAGCTCTTGCATTAAGATTGATGGATGAAGGTTCCAGCATTGCAGAATCGGGAATCAAAGGAATTTTCTGCGGGGGAACAGAATTCACGCCACAGTGGTATCGCTTTGCTCGTGAAGAACTTCTGGGAGAAGACGTTTATATCACGCCAACATACGGAAACACTTTGATGGGTCTGGCATGCGGGAAACCATTCACCCAAGAAGATAATTATAAAATCACCTATTACGCACCGCAGCCACGTGCGGTCATTGAAGTGGTTGATTTTGATGATCATAAAAAAATTCTTGAATATGGAGAAACCGGCCGGGTGAAGTTGTATACATTAACCAATGAACTTTTTATTCCCGGATTTCTTGAACGAGATGAAGGAGAACGGGAAGAACCGCATGAAAAATATCCGTGGGGTGGAGTGAGCGGCGTTCGTCCTTATCACATATTCGCAAAAACGACGACTGTGGGTGTTTATTAATTCACAATTTGTATCAGAGTGAATTTGATAAAATATCTCCGAGTGGTGTTAAATCAAACTCCTGAGATAATTCGATATAGATATTAAAAATATAATAGAGAGAAATAAAAGTGCTTGAAGTACCAGTCATACGATGGGGAAAGTCTTACGAAAGTCTGGCTAAAGAAGAAGTTGTTCATTTTGAAACAGGAGAAACGCTTGCTTCGGTTCATCAAGCCAATGCAGGTTTGGTCAATGTGGATATGCGTCATGCAGGGAAAGCTCGTGAAATTCTTCGTCAGTTTTCTGTTGATGAACTCATGAAAAAATGTGCAGAAGCTGCTGATTATTATCTCAATGCTGAACTCCCTTTAGGAGACGGGACACAAACCCCTGAAGATTTCTGCAGGATTCAATCAGCCACCACCGGGCTTCCCGAACAGATGTGTTCTGCCAACATGAAAAAAAACGCTTTTGTTCTCTCCAACATGCCTGCAATGCTGGATGCACTAACGCGTGGATTGCCTTTGGATATTCTTTCTCGTGGATATGGGATGGAAGATCGTGGAGTGATGGTGAGCTATCAGGCAAATTCTCCTGTGATGGGGTTGGTCCTCCCTTCTAATTCACCCGGTGTCCATACACTTTGGATTCCCGCAATTCCGTTACAAATTGGTCTTGTCCTGAAACCTGGTTCACAGGAACCGTGGACACCCTACCGAATGTTCGAAGCGTTTGCTAAAGCGGGTGTCCCCCGTGAAGCGTTTTCCATTTATCCCGGTGGTCATGATGTTGGACCTGCTGTGATGGATGGTTGTGAACGTTCCATGATTTTCGGAGGAACACAAACCATTGAAATGTATAAAGGGGATCCTCGTGTTCAGGTTCACGGTCCCGGATTCAGTAAATTTATTCTTGGTGATGATGTCGTTGATCAATGGGAAAATTATCTTGACCTGATGGTTGATAGTGTTTTAATTAACGGCGGGCGAAGTTGTATTAACTGTTCAGGAATCTGGGCTTCCCGTCATGGAAAAGAAATTGCAGAGGCGTTGGCTCAAAAGATGGGACCCGTTGAACCGCTGCCGATGACTGACCCTGCTGCACCATTGGCTGCATTTACAGTTGAAGGAGCAGCAAAAGCGATCCATGAACAGATTGAAGATAAACTCAAAGAAGGAAACGCAACGGAAGTAACAGAAAAATATCGACAGGGAGAACGACTGGTTGAAGAAGATCGATACGGATTCCTGAAACCAACGGTTGTGTATTGCCCTGATGCAGATTCGAACCTGGCGAACACCGAATACATGTTCCCGTTTGTTTCTGTTGTGGAATGTCCTGAAAAAGAGATGATAAAAAGGATAGGTTCAACATTAGTTTGCACTGCAATTACAGAAAACGAAAAGTTTCAACAGCAATTGGTCGATTCAACAAATATCGATCGATTGAATATTGGGGAAGTTCGAACCAACGCAATGAACTGGTTGCAACCTCATGAAGGAAACCTGATTGATTTCCTTTTCCGGGCAAGAGCATTCCAGAACAGCCCTCCACCGGCTCATTGATTTTTCAAGCGGTCCGTTAAGTCATTTATTCGTCTTGCAGGAAGTTAAGATGATTCGATTAATTATTTTACTAATGCTGGTTACCTCAAGCCCGGTTTTTGCACAAGACCGATCTTCCATTGTTAATCGGACACGCGATTCAAAATCCAGAACCTTTAAAAGAACTGTCATTTTTGCAGAGCTTATTTTGGAAGGGTCAGGCATTGGTCTTGAAGGGCGGTCCTGGAGTAAAATTTTTCGAGATGAAAAAATATCCTTTCGGATGAGACGCGCTCGTTCACGAGATAAAATAGAAACCCGTGAAATAAAAATGGGCACAATTCGAAAAGTGACGTTGATCGGAAAAATTGAAGCAAACGGAAGATTAATTTTCGATGGTCACAAATTCAATCCGGGTGAATCCGAAAAACTGATCGATTGGCTGGATGAAATCAGGAAATATGGTGCACAAGGTTCTCCCGGCGGGAAACAACTTTGGGGGCTTAATGAAAAACAGTTCAATGCTGTTTTCAAAAGCTTGTCAGTTCCATTGGCCCAAAACATCAAAGGGAAAACATTCACTGATTCCCTGAAAGCTTTTGAACTTCCTTCTTCGGTTCCTCATTTTGTCAGCCAGGATGCAAAAGATTGGTTGAGTGAAAACCAGTTGCATATCCTCAAAATGCCTCAGGAAGTGAAAGGAATCTCTAAAGGGACCGCCCTTGCCTACATGCTGGGTCGATATGGTCTTGCAGGTTATCCTCTCAGAATGTCCGACGGTTCGGTTCGTTTTCAAATAGAACCCAGAAAACAAGGGCCAATATACTGGCCAATTGGTTGGGATTTGAAAAAATCAAATATCCAGGCAGCCCCTTCATTATTTCAGTTTAGAACAGAAGAACTGGAAGAAGAAATTCCGGTCATTGATGCCCTTGAAGCAATCTCAGCAAAATCGCGAGTCCCCATTCTTCTTGATTATTACAACATGGAAATGCATGGTATTGATTTATCGGAAAAGATGTTCAGCCATCGTCGACAGAAAATGGCTTTAATGACGTTAATCAAACGAGCAACAACTCCGCAATTCCTCAAAGCAGAATTAAAAGTTGATGAACGGGGACGACCTTTGATCTGGGCGAGATGCATTAAAAGACCAAAGAAGAAATAGTTAAATAATATTCCCTTCTTTGTGATCTCTGCGTGAGACATTCTTATTTTTCAATTCAAACCTGGCGAAGGGGGTACTGGATTATTGATGTCATTCAAAGGAGTGGTTCTCTCATTAACACGAGGCAGAGGCATCATGCTAGGGGAATAAGATGGAGGCAGAGAATTTAATTCAGGCTCTGAAACTGGAAGCGCAGAATCAAAGAAGGGATCGGATCCCGTTGGTGAAATATCATCAGCAGACATATAATACGGAAAATAATATTGATGTCCCGGATCTTTTCCATAAGCCCAGCGAAAATTCCCAACCCGTGCAGCGTTATAAGGTTTGTGATCTTTTTGTTCCAGAAAGAGTGCAGGTTCCCCTAACGTATTCCAATCCGCCCAGAATC
>JAJRVU010000381.1 GCA_024277145.1 Planctomycetota bacterium | reverse complement strand
GATCGAAATAGATGTATTAAGAAGAGTATTTTCTCCGATAGAAACGCCTGCATCAAGTGTGCAACCCGGTAATAAAAAGCAGCCGGAAGAAATATGTACAGAAGGATCAACATAACAGGAAGGATGAATCAGTGTTGCAGCAGGAATTTTCTGGCTCAATTCAGAATAGCATTTCCAACGAAAATCTAAATGATTATAACCAATTCCAAGGATAAATTGATCAAAATGATTGTCAGTAAAGTGCTTTATTGCATCTGCAATTTTCCCAAGAACGGGACCATTGGTAGTCATTTCTCCTGCAGTACAAAAATCATCAAAGAAGCCGACAACTTCAAACTGTGAAGTTGCTTTTGCATGATATGCAATGAGTTGGCCAAGATCTTTTGCGCCAATGATAGCAAGCCGTTTCATGCCTTCTCCTGAATGTTATAGAATTCTTTAACAGAAAAAAGTGGCCTCTGTTTTGTTTCTTTATATATGTTACCGATGTACTTTCCAATTAATCCCATGAAAAAGATGTTTGTACCAAACCCAAACATGAGCATAAGAAAAAGGGAAGGCCAGCCGAGCTTGAATTCCATGAAAAATCGAGCAATAAAAAGTGATGTCCCAAAGAAAACACTCGCAGCTACAAGAACTGCTCCAAAACGTGTTGCCAATTTCAGTGGAAGATCTGAGTAATCAAAAATGGCATTGAATGCCAGTTCCATTTTTCGCCGAAAATTAAATTTACTTTTTCCAGCGAATCGTTCTCGCTGTGGAATTTCAATTTGCGTCCAGTTCATTCCAACTTGCATGAACAGACCTTCTATAAACCGGTTTGCTTCTCCATATTTCAGAAATTCATCAGCAAATCGCCGGGAAAATATTCTCATCACTGCAAGTGGTCGTGGTAAATTCAATCCCGTTAAACTATCGAGAGTGAGCCAGAATATACTGGACATCATACGATTTATAAAGGTGTCTTTTTTTTCCTGGCGCGTTCCAAATACAAGATCATATCCTTCCTGGATCTTATTAACAAATCGAATGATTTCATCCGGGGGATCCTGTAAATCGGGATCCATATAAAGAATGTAATCGCCTTTCGCATAAGTAATCGCTGCGGTGACTGCAGAAGCTTTTCCATGATTATAAGAAAATTCAATTAAGCGGATTCTGGAATTTTGCTTGATATGTTCCTGGATAATGGAAACGGTTTGATCTTCACTTCCATCATCGACAAAAACAATCTCGTAGTTCAATTGATGTTTTTCAAGCTCAGTTGTCGCTTCAGAAATAAATTGTGCAATACATTCTTCCTCAAAATAAACAGGCACAACGAGACTGAGAAGAAAAGATTGTTGTTCATTGTTCATTATTTGTAAAACCTGTTACAGGACAGCGGGATTTTGAATATCACTTGTTGAAATATGAGCCTAAAATATATATGAATTATCAGTCCCCGGTTTGAGATCACTTAATTTCTGGTTTGGATAAATAACATCCATAAAAACGCGAATAGCACTTCCTTGCGTAATTTGCGGTTTCTCTGGTTCTTCATTGAATAGATATTCCTGAAGCCCATATTTTATGTCTTCAAAACCAAATTGTGAACGGATTGAATTCGTCCCAGAATAACGGCAATTGATTTCAAATGGAATTAAAGACTTTCCCGGTTCAACAATTCCCTGAATGTTCACAGGTCCACGGAATGAAAAAGCCTGAACCATATTTTGGATTAATGGAAGTAATCGGTTATCGAAATCAATTGTTGTTTCACAGCGTTCTGTCATCCCGTTACTCAATTCACGTCGAAAAGTAATAGGACCAAAGATGTCACCATTTTTTGTAACATAAAATGCGGATGTGATTTCAACTCCTATTAACAATGGCTGAACCATATATGAATCATCAAACTGCTGGATATTAATCGGGTTAATTTGTATCCCTCGTGAACCTCTTCCTTCTCGTGGTTTGACAATCACATTCTCCCATTGCCCCTGAAAATCTTTTGGAAGACAAGACTCAGCGAAGGGAATATTCGTTTTACGGAAATTTTTAAAAGTCTTTAGTTTATCAAGACAAATCGCAGTAACTTCGGGAGGCGATGCAATAATTGGTGGTAATTCGTTTGATAAAAGGCCGAGATGATAAGCTTCATAATCCGTCGCGGGGAGGATAACGTCGATCTTTTCTGAATGACATATTTCCAGAAATCGTATTTTGAAGCTCTCTTCATAACAGTAAGGGACTTGATAAAAAGCATCGCAAAAATGATGTGCTGCGGTTAATGTTCCGATATCTGTAGTGACGATACGTAAATCTGGAAAAAAGGCACGGATATTCCGGACAATTCCCTGTCCAACATTGCCTCCAACGCCAGTCACAAGCACACTTTTATTATTTTGAGACATGTTTAATAATTCTTGAAGAATTGCCTGAATGGATATTCGTAATCTGAAATTATAATGTTTCGGTCATACTCTATTATCATACTTGAACAAGAGACCAGATTCTATAGTTGACCTTGTATTAGAATTCACGAAATCTACTTGGAAGCCTTCAAAAAGACAATTAAATCTGCAATTTCTTGCGTAGAATAATTTTTCAGTAATCCTTCAGGCATGATGGAAAGTTTGCCCGGTTGACGTTCTTCAATCTCTGAAACTGGAATTCGAATCGTTTTTTGTGCATCCAATTGCAGGTGAACTTCGTTATCTGTTTCATCTTTTAAAACACCGTTGTAAATCTTTCCGTCCTCAGTGGCTATCATGACAGGTTCATAGCTTCGCACAAAACTGACACTTGGGAAGAGTATCGATTCCAGTAAATCTCGTTCTGTTCGTATCGAACCGATACGAGTTAAATCGGGGCCAATACGTCCTCCCAGATAACCCATTCCATGACAAGCAATGCAAGATGTTTTGGTACTGTGAAACACTTTCTGCCCGCGACGACTATCTCCATTGGAAATCAATGCCAGTACATCTTCAATCTTTTTGATTTTATCTGCATTCTCTTTTTCAATCCGTTTGATGAGAGGTTTTGATTGTTGAATAACATCTTCCCCAAAACCGGAGAGTTGTTGTTTAAGTTTTTCAATTGTTAAAGAAGTTAAAGCGGGATTCTGTAATAAAGCGTTAACCAATCGATGGCCTATCTGGTCATCTTCTGATTTTTCGAACATTTTCATTAGCCTTTTCAACTCCATTGGCCCTGTAATTTTCATGGAATCCGCGACAATCAACAAATTGTTTTTATCAAGCGGAGCAACTGTTAATACATCCACAGCCAATGAACGAAGATGAACCGATATTTCTGTTGATAGATTGCTACAAAGAAAACTCAGGATTGCCTCATTGATCCTTTGCTTGGCAGGTGGAATCGCTGCAAGGGCTTGAAGCCTTACGGAGGAAGAAAGCTTCGCGTTATTCGCAATCGTATTAAGACGACTAATAAACTCGTTATTCGGATTGGATGAAGAGAGTTGATGAACTGCACTCACAGTCGCATTTAAAAGAACGGAGTCTGATGTTTCCAATTGATCTAGTAACGGTTTACGCCAAAATGATGGGATACTTTTCATAGAACTGGAACTCATCGCATTAATGATTGTAATTTTAGTGGCCCTGTTTGTCTTTTTGTCAGATAGTCCTTCAGCCATTGCTTGTTGAATAGTTGGGTTGCTGGAATATTTCGCTAACCGTAATTACAGTTGTGCTAGACGTTCTTTATTCGTGTGATTTCTTAGAAATTCAGATTGAAAATACGGTTTATATTGTGAAACCCATTCAGGTTCCAAATGATGATCGGTTATCCACCATGCGGTTTTATTAAGAATCACGTTTTCAGAATTCAGTAAAGGAAGAACATCAGAAGCTTCCAGATGGTTTCCTTCTAATTGATCCAGGGCAATCAATGCAGCTCTGTGAATTTTGCCATTAGGGGATCCAAGTGATTTTCTTACTGAGTCTGCATCACCAATTTCCAAAACAGCATATATCAACGAATGTTCCAACGCTCGGTCATTCGCATGAGCGGTTGCTGCCAAAAGGTTCGGAATTGTTTCTGTAATTCCTATTCGCCCCAATGCTTCCGCTGCTGCACGACGATTGTGCGCTGAACTGCTGTTTAATATTACAATTAATGATTTTTTTGCTTCTCGATCACGGTGAATACTGATTGAATGCAATGCAGCCTGCCTGACAGTTTCATCTTCGTCCTGCAAAGCTGTACGAACTGCTGCCCGGGCTTTGAAGCTTTCAATTTGTGTCAGAGTCCAGACTGCTTCAATTCGTTGTTGAGTATTATTTGAAGATGCTATCGTTTGTTGTAAATCATCAACGGGAAAACAATCTGGCTTTGTAAGAAGTTGTTTTGCATGTTGACGAACAAATGGTCGTGAATCAGCCAATAAACTAACGAGTTCTTTGGAAGAGAGTTCAGGCCAACTTATCTGTTGACCATATACGTCAGTAGTTTTGTGTGAACCGTTTCGTTTGATACGATAAATGGCTCCCAGAATATCAGGCTTTGTCATTTGAGATGTCGGACAACAAAGTTTGTACCAGCCCCCCGTATCAATCACAACCAGGCTTCCATCTGCATCTTCAAGCACATCGGTAGGGTGAAAATCAAGGTCATCACAAACCAGAAAGTCTTGCAGTTTCGTTTCGAATGTTGCTCCATCCGGTTTAAGAACATTTCGTGTGATTTTATGCATATTAAAAGAGCACGTCAGGACATTATGCTGATACTCTTTTCCCAATTGATCGGAATTCACATAGAGTAATCCGCAAGGAGCAGCTGCCCCCATGTGCGACAACACTGGCATCACTGGTCCGGTGCGAGGATGCCCATCAAGTACGCCGTGTGTTTTTCCATAAACACCACCGTAAATTGCATGAATGATTACATCCAGTAATCCGCCGCTGGGATGTTTTAAAAATGTTGTTGAGAAAATTCGTTCGCCACCATTTGTAAAAACCAACTCGACAGGATTGTCCATTCCGCCGGTCATCACCGGTTCAATCAATCCTCCATCAGGATGTCTTCTGAAAATGTGAGCAGCACGAGTGGCAAATTCAGAACCATCTCTTTTCTTGTACCTCTGTTCTGCAAATGCTCCTTTACACCAATAAATCCAACCATCAGGACCAAGATAAGGGCCGTGTAAATCGTTAGCGCATCCTGTCAAAGTTTTTCCGTCAAACCATTTTTCTCTTTTGTCTGCAACGCCATCTTGATCGGTATCCGTCAGTTTCCAGATATGGGGCGGGGCACCAACATACAAAGATCCATCATGCCAAAGAGTTCCTTCAGGAAACATCATTTTATTAGCAAAGACAATGCTCTTGTTATATATGCCATCATGGTTTGTATCCTCAAGCCGGACGATTCGGTGAGGTTTCTTTTCTAATTGAATTTTGACATTTTCATTAGATCCACTGGAATCCGCAACATACAACCTTCCTTCTTCATCGAAGTCTGCACAGATGGGACGTTTCACTAAAGAAGGATTGGAAATCAGTTCAATATGGAATCCATCCGGCAGAGTGAATTTCTGGCCGTTAATTATTTGCTCACCTGCATGGGAAAATGACTGGCATGATAAAATTAAAAAAAATGCGAAACAAACAAAACATGAAGAAGGTATGTATCGAAATTTAATCATGAGTTCTTCTTTTAGGAATGATTGTATAAGAAATTAATATCCACTTGTTAAAAGTAATCTAATGAACATATTTGAGATTCAGAAGAGATATCCAGATTATTCTATTGTACCCGAATGAATAGAGTTCATTTAATCCATAATCGGATGCAAAAGCAGAAGAATTAATAAAAAGAAAGAAGACACAAAAGGCAAAGAAGTTTTATTCCTGCAAGACGAAGTTTTATTTTTGCAAGCCATCGTGTTAGGAGTTCATCTGATTATGGTATTTCATTTGAAGAAAATTAACCATGAATTAACAATGATCAGGGATAGCAGAACAACTAATAGAAACAGATTTTTCCCGCTACTGAATGGGGCTCCTGAGAAAAGGATCCATAAGAAGTGACGTTTGCCGCTACTTGAGACAGAATTAGACTCAAATTCATCATCATCATGTCTTATTCGCCTGAGAGTCTCTGGTTCGCTTTTTTTCTCAGAAATGATCACTGAATCCAGAGCTTTCAAGAAAGCAGTACTCTCTTGTGAATTATATTGATCTACCTTCTTGCTTTTCTCTTTTGTAATAATGTAATTATTTACTGCCGGAGAACCAGAACTTGGCTTTTTTTTACGAGGGCGCGAACTATTTTTCTTGTTTAATCTTTTTCGAGATGATGTTTTAATTTTATCTGAAATGTTCAGATCAGGATTGGCTAATTCAGATTCCAATGGGTTGGATATGATCAAGTCTTCAATACTTGAAAGCTTTGATGTTGTCTTGGTGTCTGCAACAGAACTACTTATTTCCCGGGAACTTATTAATTCAAACGAAATATTTCCAAACTTAATTTGATCACCAATTCTTAGGTCAATCAACCTGATTTTTCGATGGTTGACCCAGGTTCCGTTTGTGCTGGCTAAATCTCGTAAATGAATTCGGCTTTTCGAAACTAGAAGAATACAATGTTTTAAAGAAATGGAAGGTTTATCAATGCTGATATCACTGGTTTTCGAACTTCTTCCAATAACATTTAATCCTGCATTGAGCAATATGCAGTTTTCAGAACTCTTAAGATACAACTCTCCCTGGGGATGATGATTATCCCCTGAGACAGAACCTCGAGACGTAATAACACTCTTGTTGGAATATTTATTTTTGTTTGTCATTTGAGCCCGCAATGATGACATACTGAAAATAACTCTCCAAAAACCATTTAGGATTACTCTTGAATGACTTTTGGAATTGTTATCAAGATTTTAAACGATTACTTTCTTTAATAGGTGATTGTGTGAGATGACAGATAGTTATGATTGATAGTATGGTGAATTTAGCAGAATAAAACAATAGCGAATGCTGGTAATAGTTCATTGATAATGAAGTGTGCGATAATCGTGCAAATTGTTTTTTATGGGTGTTTAATCGACTGTCTAATGTCAAAATAATTCTTGTTAATATGATATTTCAGGACATATTTCTTCAAGTTGAAATTATAAAATGCCAGCTTTACAACTGGATAAACTTAAAATGAAAAAAATCTGCGATATTTTAGAATATGTTCTTGATGATGGATTACGGATGTAGTCTAATGACATGAAAGACAGGTCATACCATGTTTTGTGGAGTCAATTATCATGACACGTTCGGAAAAATCATCCCTGACTCTTTCCCCTGCAGAATGGGAAGTGATGAAAATCTTATGGGATAATGGAGAATTAGCTGCTCGAGATGTCTTTTCCAAACTTCCAGAGGAGAAGAACTGGGCTTATAAAACAGTGAAAACCTTATTGTCACGACTTGTTGCAAAAGGGGCTCTTGAATACGACCAGATTGGAAATTCGTATCTTTACCGTCCTGCTGTT
>JAJRVU010000380.1 GCA_024277145.1 Planctomycetota bacterium | reverse complement strand
TTTTCACTTGCTTGTCATGCTCAACAATTTTTCTTCCCAGTGTATGATGAGCCTGATACCCAATCATCATGATTGTGGAATTTTCTTTCCCTATCGCATGTTTCAGGTGGTGCCTGACTCGGCCACTTTCACACATCCCGGAAGCGGAAATGACCAGAAACGGATTAGGCTGTTTTCTGTTCAACGCAATACTTTCCTGCTGTGATTGAACGTAAGTCAGTCCGGGGAAATCGAACAGGTCATCATCTATCTTTAATAGCTTTTTGGATTCCTCGTTTAAAATGTGGTGATTTTTCCTGTAGACGGTTGTCAGGCGTGTCGCAAGTGGGCTGTCGACAAAAATTGGTATCGATGGGATTTCTTTTTTCTCAATCAGTTCGTTTAAAAAATAAAGTAACCGCTGAGTTCTCCCCAAGCTGAATGCAGGAATAATGATTCGACCTTCGTTCTGGATGGTTTCTAATATAATTCGTTTAAGTGCCTCTTTAATATCTGAAGCAGGAGGGTGGACTCGATTTCCATAAGTTGATTCGGTTATCAGGACATCACAACCGGGAATGGGTTGGGGATCTCGCAATAAAGGAAGGCCACGTCTTCCCAGATCACCCGTGAAAACAACTCTCTTGGTTTCTCCTTTATCTTCAATATGCACTTCACTGATGGCTGAACCAAGAATGTGTCCTGCATCAGAAAATCGAAGTCGCATTTCGGGAGAGAATTTCAACCACTTTCCATATTCGAGTGGTTCAAATAATCGGGTCAGTTCTTTGACATCATCTTCGGTATAAAGTGGTTCGGTTGGGGGGTGTCCTTTTTTAAGATGACGATTGAGATACCTTGCATCTTCAGACTGGATGTGTGCGCTGTCTTTAAGCATGATGGCAGTTAATTCTGCAGTTGCTTCCGTGCAGTAAACCGGGCCACGAAATCCAGCCCGATAAAGTCCCGGCAAGTTGCCAGAATGATCAATATGGGAATGCGACAGAATCACAGCATCCAGATTTTTAGGATCACAGTGAAATCGGGAATTCTTTTTGTAGGTGTCACTTCTTCGTCCCTGGAACAATCCACAGTCAAAAAGAATTCGCAGGTTTTCAGTTTCTAGCAAATGTTGACTGCCTGTTACTTCGCCTGCAGCGCCATGAAAAGTGATTTTCATACTGTTAGGTGTTCCTGCTTCTGGTTTTTTTATCTAACTCAGTTATTTAACGGAATTGAGATCATTTCATAAGGTGTATTGACTTGGCATGATACCCTGAACTCAAAAATTCTTACCAGAGAAGATCTCAGATACTGCTTGATACTGTGCTAAATCTAACCAGTTTTCGTGTGCGAATGTGCGGTTAGGTTCAACGTAAGTACCGAAATATAAACACTTAAAGAATTCTATAATAATTTCTGGAATAAGGATGATTATATCTTTATTAATATGGCAAATTGATATATACGTGACAATATAGTAAGTCATGATACCACCTGTTAAAGTTGCATTGGAATAAAGCAAGGGTCGGTTTTTTTGGCGAATAGCAACACAAATCAAATAGAAAGTAGGCTCTGGACATGAACGATTCAAAAGATGTCCCTGCTGAAAATAATTCGGAAGAGGTTGATCGAAGAGGCTTTTTCTCAAAAATTTTCATGTTCGTCGGATTGATCGGCGGGTATGGTGCTTTTGGCTTAACAGCCCTCCGATATCTCTATCCCGCAAAAGCTGCTCCTAAATCGTGGATGTTTGTTTCTGATTTACCCAGTTTTAACAAAGGGAAATCAATCAGTTACAAATCGCCAAGTGGTCAAAAAATTACAATTACCCGGATGAGTGATGAAGGTAAAGTGGAAGACTTCATTGCGTTATCGAGTGTCTGTCCTCATTTGGGATGCCAGGTTCATTGGGAAGCTAACAATGATCGGTTTTTCTGCCCCTGTCATAATGGTGTTTTTGATGCAGTCGGAAAACCTAAGGAAGGACCTCCTGCAGAAGCAAATCAGGAACTTCCCAAATATAAATTAATGGTTGAAAAGAATTTGTTGTTTATCGAAGTGAATGAAGCCTTGATTTAAAAGAATTGTAAGTCAATTTAAATTGGCTGTTAATGAATTCGGTTTTATTTTACTGAACTTGAAGGATATAGAAAATGCAGGTCGTTAAAAAGTGGTTCCAGGAACGACTGCCCATTTCTGGTGAAGATCTCAAGGCTATGACAAATGAGCCGGTGCCTAATCATTTGAAGCGCTGGTGGTTCTGTCTTGGTGGTACTCCTGCCTATTTATTTGTTGTCCAGATATTTACCGGAATTCTACTTGCTTTTTATTATCAACCTTCTCCTACAACCGCATATGAGTCTGTTCAGAGAATTACAAACGATATTGCTTTCGGTTGGTACATTCGTGGTGTTCATAAATGGGCTGCAACTTTAATGATTGCTTCCATTATCCTTCATCAAATGAGGATTTTCTTTACCGGTGCTTATCGAAAGCCGAGAGAAATTAACTGGATGATTGGAATGTGCCTGCTGCTTTGTTCCCTGGTGATCGGCTTTACCGGTTACAGTCTTGTATTTGAACAATTAAGTTTCTGGGGAGCGACTGTAGGGGCCAATATCAGTGATACCGTTCCTGTTGTTGGTGTTTATGCCAAGAGAATGCTTCTGGGTGGCGACAGTTATAACGTGAATACTTTACCGCGGTTTTTCATCCTTCATGCTGCGGTTCTTCCTGCAATCATGATGCTGCTGATCGCAATTCATATTGGAATCCTTCGAATTCAGGGGGTGACCGAATTTGAATTTGAAGATGAACCCAAAGATGAGCCGAAGCATTTTAATTTCTTCCCGGATCATCTTTATACCGAGATTATCATGGGCTTGGTCCTGATGATTGTATTGAGCGTGTTGGCATCCGTTCTGCCTGCATTGATAGGACCACGAGCCAATCCATTAGTGACACCTGAAGAAATTAAACCGGAGTGGTTTTTCTATGTCTCCTTCCGCTGGTTAAAACTCTTCTCAGGAACTTTTGCTGTCCTGAGTTCAGGGTTTATCGTGTTTATTATGTTTACCTGGCCGTTCATTGATAAATGGCTTGTCAAGAAAACCAAATACGATGAAATCAGTGTCTGGATCGGGATTGTCGGGGTCTTTCTGTTAGTCGGATTAACAGTCTGGGAAGCTCTGGTAAAACACTGACCGGGTTAAAATTTTAACTAAATATTTTATTACTGTTCTGAAACATTTGAAAATCGAATTGCTGAGAAGGCTTTAAAAATGAAGCTACAAACAAAACGAACAATTATTGGACTTTTGGGGTTACTGTTTCTTGCATCGCTTGTCCTCGTACAAGCTTTGGAAACAATCAAAAAGAGAGAAGAAGCAGGACTGGGACCAATCCACGTTTCCATTCCTGAAACTTCCCGATCTTGTGTGAATTGTCATTCACAACTTGCAAACACTCCCGGTATTACCGATCACTGGACCGGATCAACGCATGCTCGAAAAGGGGTTGGATGTGTTGATTGTCATAAAGCCAAAGATGGGGATGCAGATGCATTCACGCATTTTGGTGCGACGATTGCTACTGTTGTCACTCCTCTGGATTGTTCAAAATGTCACCAGAGAGAATACGAAGAATTTGATCAAAGTCATCACGCCAAAGCAGGTAATATTCTGGCATCACTTGATAACAGGCTTGCTGAAGTGGTTGAAGGGGCAAGGGAACCATTTAATCCACATGGAGCAACCCCCGGACGACCTGATATTACAGGCAAAGTAAATGGTTTGGCCTCTGCAATGTCAGGGTGCTGGCAATGTCACGGGAGTAAAGTTGGACTATTGGGAACAGATGGTGCTGCGATCACGGTTGATCAGTTGAAACCTTTTTTAAAGGGTGATGAAGATACCACTAAAGAAAATCTGGGACAGCCTCGTCATCCGGAACTTCTGAAGCTCGTTGCCAAAACAGATAAAGGTCAACCAAAATTACATCCCGGTTCATGGCCGAACACTGGTATTGGACGATTAAATCTTGATGGTTCAAAGGGTTCCTGTACTGCTTGTCATAGTCGACACGATTTTTCTCCTCGACGTGCACGACAGCCTGAAAACTGTGGTAAATGTCACTTGGGACCAGATCATCCCCAGAAAGAAATTTACGAAGAATCCAAGCATGGTGTTGCTTATCGTGATATGAAAGACAAGATGAATCTTGATTCCAAGCATTGGGTTCTGGGGAAAGATTATACACAGGCACCAACTTGTGCAACCTGTCATATGTCTGGACATTCCCAGAATGGTGGGAAGGTGACACACGATCCGGGAGAAAGGCTTTCCTGGACAAACCGTCCACCAATTTCAATGGCTCTTGATACCGATGAACATGGCAAAATTGTCAAAGAAAAAGATCCTGCGAAACGTAGTAAACTTGTTAAACATACTGCGATGGAAAAACGGGCAGAGATGCAGAAAGTCTGTCTCCATTGCCATACGCAAGCTTATGTTGACGGTTTCTACAAACAGTACGATGACTTCATCGTGAATTATAATGAGAAATTCGCCAAACCAGGGGCAATGATCATGACCGAAATTCTCAAGCAGGGATTAAGAACGAAACCTGCATTTGATGAAGAAATTGAATGGACTTGGTTCTACCTCTGGCATCATGAAGGTCGACGTGCACGACATGGGGCATCGATGATGGCACCTGACTATGCACATTGGCATGGTATGTACGAAGTGGCTGAACGATTCTATCTGGAATTGATTCCGCAGGCTCAGGAAATAGCAGAGCATGCCAAGAAAGAAGGAAAAGAGAAGGAAGCAAAAGCGGTCACTGATGTGATTGATGCAATCCTGGCTCGTCCTGAACATGAATGGAAAAATGCAGCCAAGAAAGAAGATGTTGCAAAAGCCCGGGCAAAAGTCAAAGCCCGAATAGAAGCTGAAGCAAAGGCTGATGTCGAGTTAAAACTTAAGCAAGACAAGGCAAGAGCTGAAGCTGAAAAGAAGAAGAAAACTGAAAAGGCTGCCAATCTGAAAAAGGAAAAAGCAGAAAAAGCAGATTCCTGATTCTCCTTACTCAATAGTTCTAAACAATGAAGACGGTGGTTTAATGACTGCCGTCTTTTTTTGTGTTTACTGAGATAGCTTGAAGCAAATAAAATTTTATAAAGTAGTAGGTCAGGCTGTGCCTGACGGAAGTAAGAAAGAACCACAGATTCACACAGATGGCCACAGATTATTTAAAAAGATAATAAAATATCACACAGGATAGGAAGAGACGCATAGATTTTGAAGAAGGAATTTATATTACCACGGAGATTGTCCGTTCATTATCAGGACACATTCAGACACGTGGCATTGGTGATGGGATGGAATAGAACAATAAGAGCAATCGAGTTAAATTGCACTTGTTTTGACTGACCATTCACCGATAATATAAATGGACATGTTTATTCAGGCATTTTGTTTTATGGCAGAATCGTATTATGACAGCAAAACTGAGTGAAGAATTACAGAAAGCCATCGATACCCAAGGGGGAACACCGGTTGAGGTTGAAGATCCTCAGACGCATAAGAAATATGTTCTCATTGAACAGTCGGTGCACGAACGGGCAATGAAAGCACTCCAACAGCAGGAAAATATTGCTGCGATTCATGCGGGTATTGATGCTGCTGAACAGGGGCGTGTTTCAACTCTGGATGAAGTTGATGCAAGGATTCGTAAAAAATTCGGCTTGAATCCTCAAGCATGAACTACAAAGTTATTATCACTGAACCTGCAGAAGCAGAGCTTGTCCAGGCATTTGAATGGTGGTCAACACATCGTTCTCAAGAACAGGCGACTCGCTGGTACAATGGATTTTATACTGCTTTGAAATCTCTATCTGAATCGCCGGAACGCTGCCCTGTAATTCCCGAAGCAGATAAGTTCCCCATCGAATTGCGAGAACTCTATTTTGGGCTTGGTTCCCGTCCAACCCATCGGGCAATCTTTACTATCCGTCCTGATATGGTTTTGGTTTATACCATCCGCCATCTTGCTCAGGATCAGATTGGTTTAGAAGGTATTTGAGAATCAGATAAGAAAAAGTCACACGCAGCCGCTTTGCGGTGAAAAACCTTATTTCTTTGAAATTATTCGTCAGGTACAGTCTGGTCTATAGTACTATTAATATACTGATTTAAAGTACATGTAAAGATTCTAAGCGAACTTTATAGAATTCTCCAAAATTTATGAATTCCCAAATTGAAGTTAAGTCACTAAATTCACCATTAAGCGGAACATCAAAATAAAATTCGCAGTCTAATGTGTCATCATCTTGGAGGATGATTAGTCGGCCATTACCTTTAATTTCTTTAGGGTTACTATATATTATTTCTGGGTATTGCTTACGGAATATCGTGCCTCTACAGAAATGGTCATTGCCAATTTCATCTCTAAATTTTTCTGGATTATATTCGTAGCCATAAGACGTTGGTAGATCTATTTGTACAAAGGCTTCACTCCATTTTCCTTTTGATATTAACTCAAACCAGTTTGAAACAAAAAGTTCGAATAACTTTTCAGGTTTTGTGCCAGTTTTTTGAATCATATATTCTCATTATCTTGTTAATGCTAGATGAAGCCCTACGCCAAAAGAGATTCAAATTACATAAATCTTCTCAGCTTTTCAAATAGGTATCTGCGAGTTCCATCTGGTCACGGTCATCATTATTTTTAAGATCAGACAACCAGCCTTGAATTCGGCGGTGAGCAATTTTTAAATAATACAAACCGGTTTTCAATTCTTTTTCCCTGCTCTTTTCATCCGTTGTGGGGCTCGAAAGCAAGGTTGTCAGTCGGGAATAAACACAGCCGGAGACAAATAGCTCTGTTGCAATATCCCCCAGCCGTGCCTGGATTAATTCTCGGTCCATGATGTCTTCACGGTGAGCAATTAAGCTATTCCTGCAGACTTTACTGAAAGCGAGAATCTGTTTGGACATTCCATTGGCGGAAGATTGTAGAACGCTGTGATGAACTGGAATATCAGGTCCTTTGCGGAGAAGGGAAGTGACCTTCCAAGGCTTTTTGATGATCTTTTCGAGTTCTTTAACAACACCCCGGATGCCGACCATGCAGTTGAAACATCTGAGGACTTCGTTTGCTCCTTCGCCAATGAGGTTCAGTCTGGCATCGCGCATCATTCTTTCAAAAGGCTGGTCAGTGAAGAAACCTGCCCCCCCCCAGATTTGAAGTGTCTCGTTCACAATGCTCCAAAGCCGATCACTTGCAAAAACTTTCAGCATGGACGTTTCGAGCATATAGTCGTGGGCACCGGAATCAATCAAGGCTGCGGTGTGAAGAGTTGTACTTTCCATCGCATAAGTATCTGCAGCAGCGATCGCGATTTTTTCTTTGATCAATTCAAATTCACCAATGGTTTTTCCAAACTGCCGACGATCATTGGCCCGCGCAACTGATTGTTCCACGCAGAATTTCGCAGCCCCCGTACAACTTGCACCAAATGTAGTCCGTCCGAAATTAAGAACCGATAATGCAAGTTGAAGGCCTTCTCCAATGTTTCCAAGAATATTTTCTTTGGGGACACGCATGTTTGTAAATTCCATCCGTCCGGTAGCAGTTCCACGGATGCCACATTTGTCCATCCGCTCTTCAAGAACTTTAAAGCCTTCCATATCCGGCGTGACCAGGAAGGCAGTGATTTTTCCATCCGGGTCAGAAGGGTCTGGGGTTCTCGCCATGACAGTGAGAACTTGTGCAAAGGCACCGTTGGTGATGTATCGTTTTCCACCATTCAGGATGTACGCTTCTCCATCGGGGGTTGGCTCTGCTTTCGTTTGAAGATTCCCTGCATCAGAACCTGCTTCGGTTTCTGTTAATGCAAACGCAGCCAGTTTTTCACCGGTGAGAAGGGGAGCAATCCATTTCTTTTGTTGTTCAGGAGTTCCATATATTTCCAGTGCACGAATTCCAATGGAGTGGTGTGCATTCACAAAGACAGCAGTACTTCCACAATGAGCACCAATCACTTCCATAACCCTGCAGTAATTGAATTGGGAATATCCTCTTCCACCATGAATTTTGGAAATGGTCATTCCAAGAACGCCCACTTTTCCAAGCCCTTCTGCAACTGACTGTGGGATTTCTGATTCTTTATCAATCTTGAAAGCGTCAATATGTTTTTCAGCGTATTCCCTGACTTCAGCGACTGCATCGTCTCCCGTTTTTTTGTCGGCTTCTGATTGTTGCGGATAAGGCATGATCGCTTCTGCGTGGAACCTTCCAAAGAAAAGCTCTTTTGCAAAACCGGATTTCTGAGGCCCGGAAAAAAGGAGCTCTTCTGCTTGTTGAATCTGTTTTTGCCTGAGTTCTTTTTCCGCTTTTTTCTGGTCAGCTTGAGACATCTCTGAACGCTTTCTATTTCTGGTGAGCATTTAAGTTATGATTGGTACAAATTATATCTGCAACCTGACTGCCTGTGTCACGGGGGTGTCATCTGAAAGACCCTAAAATGGTATCCTGTGAGGACCTGTCTTTTAAGCCGGGAAGAGTCCTTCAAGGAGTAGAATTGTATCCTGAATCGGAAATTGAATTCAACCATTTCCAGTTGAAATATCCCGTTTCAGTGAAGTGTAGGGGAAAACGAGAGCAAATATACAGGAGGATTTTCACGGAGGAAGGTTTATAGAAATGCTTTAGAATCGAAGTTCAAACATGACTCCGGTGCCTCCGGATGTCGGATGGATATAAGGGGAGACGCGGTAGTTACAATCTTTATTCTTATGGAATTGAGCAACACCTTTCCCGATGACGGTTCCCAAAGCTGCACCAAAGACCACATCGGAAAGATCATGCCTTTGCATATCAATTCGGCTCCAACCCACTAAACCTGCAACGGTATAAGCTGGCAGACCATATCCGTGTCCGTAATATTCATCGACGACGGAAGCAATCGTGAACATGGCTGATGCGTGGTACGAAGGAAACCCTTGTTTTCCATCATTATATGCATCTGTGGGACGGTCCGTATTGGCTATCGCTTTGACTGCAATTGTGGATAAACCATTAATTGTCATAGCACTGATTAAAGAATTGCTGAAGGAGTGCAATTTTTCATCATCCTTATAGAGGCTGTAACCATAAATTCCAAGTATGACCGGTACTTGTGACTCCACATTACCAATCGTTTCCAATGCCTGGCTGAATTTACCCCAGCGTCTTGGATGGCGGGCTACGTTTTCTCTGACGTCCCAGTCCACGCTGTCTCGAAGTGCAAGAGAACCACCGAGCGCTGCTCCCAGATAGATTCCATTTTTCCAGTTGATCAATTGTTGAGTGTCTTCCCATATCATCGGGAAAAAATTGTGGACATCTTCTTTGAATGTGAAGTTGACAGGTGGTCTGCAACTGTAGGAATTGCATGAACAACCATTTCCTTGTTCATAAAATGGATTTGTATTTTGTTCAGTTTCGATGACATTGGAATCGTAGTTTACACTTCGCACCGGATTGCCAGAAGATAAATTGGCGAAGAGTTGCTTGTTTAATTTATCTGATGATGTTTGAGGGCTTTTATATTGAGAATTGTTGGCAGGGCTCATCGATCGGTAGTTCGAAAAACTGGCTGGCTGATTTTGATGAGGTGTCCAAACAGATGATGACAGGTTCTGCGCATTCAGTGAAGAAGCTGGCAGCAGGCAGGCTATAACTGTCAGGATGAATCGCCTGAAATGAATTTGAATTGATGCCAGTTCCATAGTTTGGTCCGAAATAACGATGATTTATACCAAATAACGCTCAAGGATAGGAACGTGTGTTCACTCTGCTCCTGTTCAATAAGACTGAATATCCTTATATTCGTCACATGTGACATATTCGGTAAAGTCGTTTTATATTTGCATGAATAGTTACCCGATAATGCGTTTGCTGTGTAAATACGCCATTTTTACAATCGAACGGGAGTAGGTAAATGGTTGTTTTTAAGGTGAGAATTGCTTGAGAAAACTCACTATTTCAATTGTCCTTATTTCTTTTGTGAAATGGATAACAGTAAGCAACTGTTTAATCAGATAAGGTTTATGAAATAATCGGGATTCGTGTTTAATGGAATTTTTTGTCAAACCTGCATTTTCTTTCATAATTCTCGTGCGATATAATGACTCCTTGTGATGGAAGACTGAAAAAATCCGGTTTGGAAATTGATAGAAGGAATCTCGATTGGCAACTGAAATACAAAATCATGTCTCCCTGTTGGAAGAGCAGGTGGGAAGAGTATTACTGGGAAAGCCGGAGCCGATTCGCCTCACAGTGATTGCATTGCTTGCAGGTGGTCATATTTTAATAGAGGACTCTCCCGGTGTTGGAAAGACTTCTCTTGCAAAGGCAGTTGCTAAAAGTGTAGATTGTGAGTTCACAAGAATTCAATTCACCCAGGATTTATTACCAAGTGATATTCTTGGTGCCAATATTTATAAAACTGTGACGGGTGAATTTGAATTTCGCAGAGGGCCAATATT
>JAJRVU010000379.1 GCA_024277145.1 Planctomycetota bacterium | reverse complement strand
TCAACTTTCGAGAAGAATTTGCAAGGTTTTGGAATGATTCAAATAGGAACCTTGCAAATTTTACCGAGCAATCCTCATATGAAAACCCTGAAATCAAAGATTAAAAGAGATTTGTCAGGGACGACTATCTATGAGAAGGGCTAAAGAGTTAGAAGAGATTTGAGGAGAATTTGGTTTCAGCATTAACTCATGAAATTGCTGGAATGCCAATTTTCGATCATTCCCGAGGTTATGACGTTTTCCATGAATTGTAACGAACCAAGATTTGCGGTCCTTGCGATACCACGGTTTTGGAGATCGAGCCATTTGAAAAATACCTTTCAGCAAAAATGAAGAAACACTTATGCAGGCTGAAAGGCTTGTACCCCCCGTGCTCGAACACGGGGGATTTTCAATTATTCTGTACCAGAATTCAGTACCACAGGGCAATATCAATTTGTTGAATTGATGTAAGTCGTTGTCCTGTATAATACGCCCGAGAGGATTCGAACCTCTGACCTACGGATTAGAAGTCCGTTGCTCTATCCAGCTGAGCTACGGGCGCAAAGTTCTAATTCACAATAACTTATATTGAAATCTTCCAAATGTCAATAACTCGGAAGGTCTCTCAAGGTAACTATTTTTAAGTGTTTCTCAATACCAATTCTGTATAATCCACTCTCATACTGAAGCAATTCAGAGCCTAGAATCTGATTTCTCTGCCAATTTACCTCTGGATTATCACGTTTAATATTGGAAAATATACTCATTATGACATTAATAACGATCAAAGGAATTTGATTGTCGTCAGGAGCCGGTTCCTGCTCAAAATCGAAATCAATTATTTGTATCTTTGGTCGATTGTAAGGATAAAGAACTTTCTATAATAAGATTATAGTGCAAAATATTTAATCCGCCGGTCTTTTTCAGGACTCTTCCCATGAATAAAATCTGTTTTTCAATCATCATATTGTCTGTACTTAGTTTTGAGACACAGGTTCAAGCACAATTGTTCGGAGAAAGAGCCGTTGGAAAATCGCTTAAAAGCCCATCACTTAAAGGCATTGGTGGAGGGAAAAGCATTGACAGAACCAAAACGGTTACTGATTTCATCGGGCAAGATTCAGGAGACAGCGGTGGCTTTGTCGGATCTCAGCAAACCTCTAATAGCGGAAGGGTTAGAAATACCACTGAAACAATCAGACGCCGTCGTCGTGTTCGAGTGAATCGACCTATCAGACCTTCGAGTTCCAATAGTATGTATGATCCGAAGTTGTCAATTTCTAACTCTGATTTTGATTTAAAAAAAGATCGCTTTTCTAATTCTGATCTGTCGCCGGAAGATTCCGGGTCTCAGTCTCTTCTTTTTTCTCTTTCCAGGTTTGGTAACGTTCAGTTAAAGATGGACGGGACTCAGGCGACCATCCACGGAACGGTTTCTTCCGCTCGCGAGAAACGGATTGCAGGTTACCTTGTCTCTTTCGAGCCGGGAATCGATTCTGTGAAGAATCATCTGACTGTTCAGAAAGTTCGCTAGACTGTTTTTCTGAATTGGTGTCGGATTGATCTTGATCTGTGGTTTCTTTTTCACGGCTTTCTTTTTCTGTGGTTTCGTGATCCTCTTTAATTTCTTCAAAATTTGGAAATCTAACTTCAGCCTCTTCTTTCATTGGCTTACTGAGATGTTTTTCTGCAAACTTCTTAGGCACATTTAATGTAAAAGCCTCTACTGATTCAGTGTAAGAACTTTGTTCATCCGAAACAGGTTCAGGTTCTTCTTCATAAGAGAGTAATTCTACTTTGTTTTTGAGTTTGTCAATTGCGCGATAAGAAGCAGGTGACAATGATTCATCATAATCATGTTTTCTCGTGATTCCAGGAAGGAGTTTTCTTGAACTTTCCGTCATGATGGTTGTTCCTTCTTTGGGTTCGAAACGAGCGATCAAACTAATCTGTTTCTGATCACCACCCACTTCATCCCAGGGAATCCAGATGCTGTAACTATGGCCAATGTCTGATTTGCTGTAATGGTCTTCAAGTTGATCAGGAAGAAAAACATATTTTCGATCCGGATTACTGTTTTGAAAATGTTTTTTCGAATCATCAAAAGCATAAACTGTTAATGTTCCTTCAACTTTGATGGATTCTTTTTGGTTTCTGGTATAGAACATGACTCGCCCGCCGAAGCCTCTCACGCCCGTTTTTCCCATCTGGTTGAGAATGGTATTTGTCCAGATGCAATTCAGTTTATTGGGAGTCTTTGGCTCATCTTTTGATGACCAGGGGAATTTTGCTGCAGTGAAGCTGGTGGCTGAGATCAACGGAGCACAACCGTTGGAGATCAACACAACAGCAAGCAGAATTGAGGTTGAAAAAAAGGAAATGGTCTTCATGTTAAACGATCTTTGAAGGCAGTGATGAACTATTAAATAAGTTTACTTTTGGTAATATAAAAAAAGTTGAAAACTTTATTCTCGGGATTTTTTCCACCACGGAATTCGTTTCCGAGGGTTCCATTTCCCTGTTTTTCTTCTGTATTGTTGATTCGCTGTCGAACTGTCAGGAGCTTTTGGTTTCTTCCGGGGGCTTGCTTTGTCAGGGTAACGAGAACGAGTTTGATTTCCCTCTCCGGAAGGAACTGATTCTTCAAACAAGGAGGGACTGACGCTGGATCGTTCTGATTGAACATGATTGATCGGTTTCACATTTCCCTGATTGAATGTTCGGGGAAGGTAAGGCATGGTCGCTGATGTTTTTTGATTACT
>JAJRVU010000378.1 GCA_024277145.1 Planctomycetota bacterium | reverse complement strand
GAAATCTTGAAAAAACTGGAAACTTTCAAGAAGATAAAACAGCCTCTATCATTTTCAATATTTAATAAGCTGATTCGGATAAGACAAAGGAGTGTCAATCAGATGAGTAACTTGAAGCGGCGTGATTTTTTATTGGCAGGAACTGCTGTTCTGGCTGGATTGGCAGGCAAAAAAGAGATTCAAGCTGCCGACAAAGGCGTTTTAACCGAAAAAGAACTTGGCAATATGCTTGAGTCCATGGGAATCAAAGCCAAGAAAGAAGAGAAGCGATATGATTTCTCTTTCAAAGCACAATACAAAGGGGAAGAATGGAATTTAACCATGTCCACTGTTCTCAGCCAGAATGGAAAATCAATCTGGGTGATGGCTTGGCTTGATAAACTTCCCACCTCTGCAAGAGACGTTCCACGGACTGCCCTTTTGCGTCTTCTGGCACAGAACGATCGTCTTGGTAAAGGAAAATTCTTTGCCTACATTCCAAGTAACAAACGATTTGTTCTGCAGCGAAATGTTCCGAATGAAAACATGACGACAAAAGAATTTTTGCGGGTCCTTTCGGATCTGGGTGGTTCTGTTGTTGAAACTTTCCCTCACTGGTCGGTTTCTGGTTGGAAGAGTGGTTCATCCTCTGCAGTTGCAGGTGGTCGAAGAGTTAAAGGGAACATTGCAAATCCCAAACAATTAAGAACTGCCAAAAGGTCTGTTCGCAAACAAACACGAACAACATTGAATAAATCAAAATATTCCGGCAAACAAACGCAGTAAGTTTCTTCTGGAATAAAAACTAAATCTACCAAAGAACGCCCGGTTTAAAACCCCGGGCTTTTTTCGTTGACACTGGGAATTATTTCATGCACAATAGCGAAAACATGCTGGATATTCTGCAATGAATCTGATTGAGCAATAAAAGGTTGGAAAATGAAATTCAATTTAATTGGAACACTATCCAAGCGAAGAAAAATTGTTTTTCTAGTCCTCTTTATTATGTTGCTAATGGTTTCCTATCCGCTCTACCTGAAATATTCTGAATATAAAAAATGGGCCCCGTTCGATAAAAAGTTGACTGCAATTGGTGGGACTTATCAATATGCTTGTTCAGACACTCTTAGCAAAATTGGCCGTATGGTAGAAGATATTCCTTATCTATATGATGGTTTGGAGAAAATCGCTTACATGACAGCATGGCGGGTTGGATTGGACTGTGAAGATGTTCCGATGACGGATGAACTTTTAAGTGAAATGCCTGCGGATGAGAAAATTACCGAAATCCTTTTGTATAACACGTATGTTACAGAACAAAGCATCCAATCTGTAGCGAAATTCAAAAATTTAAAATTATTATTTATTACGAACTGTACTATAACTGGAAAATATTCAGAGGAACTTATTAAATTAAATGATTTGGAGAGGTTGTTATTTAATAATGTAAAGATAAGTGCTGAAGCAATGCAATCGTTTGCAAAATGCAAGAATCTGAAATCGCTTGAATTTTATCGTTCAACAATACCAGGAAAAGGCATCGAAAAAATTATTGAAATGGAAAAATTAAATGTACTAGTTTTTAGTAGTGTGCCTGTTGATGATCAAGATATAAAGAGAATAAGGAAATGCAAACAAATAAATAGTCTAGGTTTATATGGAACTAAAATAACTGATAAATGTGTCAGTGATTTGAAAAAAATGAAATTAAAAAGTCTTACAGTCAGTGCAAAGAATTTCTCAGCTAAGAAGATTGAAGAATTGGAAAATAGCATAAATCAATTCTCAACCTATTAAAGTCTTTTTAACTTCACAGTTTTAAATTCAGGATGTTGATTCATCCCCAAAGTTATTCCGGCGTGACATAAGCTGCGGTGATTCCTCCATCGACTTTAAAATCGTTTCCTGTCATGTAGGAAGATTCATCAGAAGCAAGATATAGAGCAGCGTCTGCCATCTCTTTTGCGTAGCCAAATCGTCCCATTGGAATATGGACAAGCCGTCTCTGCTTTTTCTCTTCTGTGTCGAGAAATTTCATGAGGAGTTCTGTGTGTAATGGTCCCGGGCAAAGTGAATTTACCCGAATGTTTTCACGAGCATGAATGACCGCCAGTTCTCTTGAGAAGGCAAGGACTCCCCCTTTACTTGCAGTGTAGGCAACTTGTGAGGTGGCTGCTCCCAGAATGGCAACAAAGGAAGCTGTATTGATGATGGAGCCTCCCCCTGCTCTCCTGAGTGCGGGAATTCCATACTTGCAACCGAGAAAGACACCTTTGAGGTTAATAGCCATTGTCAGATCCCAGATCGATTCTTCGGTCGATTCTGCATCCCCGTCATCGCTGTGCATGATTCCTGCATTGTTAAACATGACATTCAATTTGCCAAACTTTTCTTCAGCTTGCTTGACCATGTTTTCACAGTCAGCCGCTTTAGAGATATCTGCTTTGACAAAGATGGCTTCTCCACCATTACTGGTCACTTCATTAACCGTTTCCTGTCCAATTTCTTCATTCAAATCAACAGCAACAATTTTTGCGCCTTCTTTTGCAAATAAAAGGGCTGTTTCTTTTCCAATTCCGCCGGAAGCGCCTGTGATTAACGCAACTTTGTCTTTGAGTCTCATAGCTTTACTTTCTCTGTATAATATTTATTTCTGTGTGTTATTTGTATATGAAAATATCTGAATCAAACATTGTTTTCTGATAAGTGTTTTACAAAACCGTCAAAAATATTCTGCTGGGTGGGATCTTCCGCGGAAGTAATTTCAGGATGCCACTGCACTGCGATCAACCACGGGTGTTCTTTTAATTCAACAGCCTCTATTACTCCATCAGGAGCATGCGCCACGATTTCAAGCCCTTCTCCCAATTCATTAATTGATTGGTGATGCCAGGAAGCAGGTTTGCAATCGGTTGAACCGACTATCTGTGCCAGCATTGAGTCTTCTTTGATTTTGACCGGATGCGGGGTTGGTTCTCTGGGGGGAAGTCGGTGGTTTATTTCTTCTCCAAAAACATCCGGTAGATGAGGATGCAGAGTTCCACCCAATACCACATTCAGGATTTGGGTTCCCCTGCAGATTCCTAATGTTGGAATTCCTTTATTCAGGATATATTTTGCGAGATCCATTTCGGTTGAATCGCGTTCTTCATCAAGCATGTAGATCGTTTCATGCATCTCTCCCTGATAACAGGTTGGCGAAATATCACCACCACCTGCGAGAATTAATCCATCAAGATGAGCAAATAATTGATCAAAATTAGATTCACCGGGAGTGATCAGAACCGGAACAGCGCCTGTTCTTCTCACCGAGTCAACATATTCTCTCGGAAGGGTGAATCGTTTTTGTTCATCCTGTCCGTAGGTCGTAATACCTATAAAAGGTACAGTCATTTTGCCAGCCTGTTTTATTGATAAGAAAGAGAGATGTTCATGAAAATTAAATGAAGAGATCCTGTATATCAGATCCGTTCAAAATATCGATTGCGCTCCCAATCGGTCACAGCAGCATCATAGCTATCCTGCTCTGTTTTGAAAAAGTGAACGTAATGATCAACAACATCTTCTCCTAATGTTTGTCTTGCAAAATCACTGTTATCAAATTTATCGATAGCGTCACGGAGAGTCATGGGGACTTTTTTAACGGTGTCAGCCTGATAAACATCGCCGACATGCATTTCAGGTGGTTCCAGTTTTCGACGAATTCCATCGAGGCCGGAAGCAAGGGCTGCAGTGTAAACCAGATAAGGATTACAATCTGCTCCGGGAATCCGGTTTTCAATTCGAAGACTTTTTCCGCTACCAACAACTCGGAAACCTGCTGTTCGGTTATCTCGACTCCAGGCAATTCTGGTGGGTGCCCAGGAACCGGAAACAAACCGTTTGTAAGAGTTCACTGTGGGAGCATAAAAAACCATGAATTCTTCCGCATGTTCCATCCATCCTGCAAGGAACCATCGAAATGTATCAGTGCATTCAATCGGTCCTAAAGTCTGGTCCCCATAAAATGCATTTTTATCTTTATTCCACAGGCTCAAATGAACATGGCTGCTACTTCCTGCATGCTCTGCTGCATACTTGGCCATGAAAGTGACACTGATATCCTGTTGGTCAGCCACTTCTTTCAGACACTGTTTATAAATAATATGGTTATCAGCCATCTGAAGGACATCCGAATAAAGAACATTCAATTCATGCTGCCCCTGCCCCCATTCGCCTTTGGTGCATTCAACTTGAATTCCTGAATTTGTCAAATGTTTTCTGACAGCTGCATTAAAAGATTCTTCCCGAGTTGCCTGTAATGTGTGGTAATCTTAGATATACCAACCAGCAGCGGTCAAACCGTGGTAATTTAATTCCTTTGCTTCCCTGTAAGAATCGTTGAAAATATAATATTCCAGTTCCGATCCCGCCTTGGCATCAAACCCTAATTCCTCTGCATCCTGAATTTGTTTGTTTAACATTGTTCTCGGAGCAATACTGACCGGCTGGTGAAGTTGATCGTTTTCAACATTGCACAAAACGAGAGCTGTTTTATCCAGCCAGGTTGCCACCCTTAATGTTGAAAAGTCAGGAACCAGATGGAAATCTCCATAGCCCCCTTCCCAGTTTGAATATTTGTAGCCGGGAACCGGTTCCATTTCCATGTCTACCGTCAACAGGTAATCACAGGCATGGGTTCCTGCTTCCGCAACGGAACTCAGAAAAAATCCCGCTTCAAAACGCTTGCCCATCATCCGTCCGTAGCAATCAGTAAAACCGGTGATGACTGTTTCGACATCCCCGGATTTGACCTTATCCTTGAGTTCAGACAAGTTGAGCATTCCCGTTGTGTTTGACATGAATTCAAATCCTTAATATTTCTCTAGTGCAGGTTGCACTTAACTGTAGCATCGCTGGATAGTATGGAGACTTTGTTTCAATACTCTTACCCGCTACACATAAATGAAACTCGCTCTAATATGATTTATTCTTGATGATTTATTTGGTTACTTGTTTTCAGATTCCCATTATTCAGGAAAACCGGAAATATTTCAACTTCCTGAGCAAAGGTTATTGAGTGCTCTGGGAGAGTTCATTCTCTGCTTCAAGTAAAAGAGCCTCTTCTTCTTCAGGAGATTGAGCAACCAGATGGTATCGGCTGTAGAAGATGAAATAGAGGATTCCTACAAAAACAAAGATAGCAACGCCCATGACGGCGGTACGATAATCTTTATTCGCCAATGTGGCACAGACTGCGACGATTGAAAGGACTGCACCAACTAATGCTCCCGGAATTCCCAATGGACTTTTGTATGGTCTGGCAAGCGTGGGACGAGTCAACCGGATTTTAATGTAGCTGAACATCACCATGATATAGGAGAGAACAGCCCCGAAGACTGCCATGTTAAGTAATGCAGCGCCAACAGCCGTGTTTTCGCCAATATAATTAATCAGGATGGTACAAGCGAGTCCGATGAGTGCCCCGACAATTAATGCAACATAAGGAGTATGATTTTTTCCTGTCAGGGAAATCCATCGGGGAATGTAACCAGCCCGAGATAAGGCAAATAAGACACGACCATAGGCAAACACGATGGCGTGAAAACTGGCGATCAATCCAGTGAGTGAAATAACAATCAGTAGATTGGCAGTACCACCCGTACCAAAAACCGATTTAAAACCATCAGCCAGTGGAGCATTGGATTTTCCGATGGCGATTGCGCCACCACCCGTGCCTGTGTTCAATATTAATGTGCAAAAAGCAAGAAGCAGCAAAGTCATGATTCCCCAGATGAGAGCTTTCGGCATGTCTCTTGCAACGTTATGAGTTTCTTCTGCTGCCAGGGGAAGTTGTTCGATCGCCAGGAAAAACCAGATTCCAAATGGAATGGCCGAAAAAACTCCGTACCAACCAAAAGGTAAGCCATTCGCAGAGTGTCCTTCGACTGGTGGAATATTAAACAGTTTGTCAGTAGAAAATTCGCCACTGAAAAGAACACTGCCATAAAAGAAAAATAAAACTCCGGCTGCAATAGCAGTCACAACCAAGCTGACTTTTAAAGTCAGTTCGACACCATAAATATTAATGGCGACGAAAAAAGCGTAGTAGACAAACCACCAGACCATTGGGTTAATGGAAGGGAATAATTCCTTCATGTATCCCCCAATAAAAAAAACAATGACTGCAGGGGTCAGGATATATTCAATGGCATCGGTCAGACCACAAATAAACCCGCCGGTGGGACCAAAGGCACTTCGGGTGAACGAGAAGAATCCTCCCGCGTGAGGGAAAGCAGCAGAAAGTTCTGCAATCGTGAAAACCATACAGGTATACATGACAGCCATCAGGGCAGTTGCAATTGCCAAACCCCAGAATCCCCCTTCATTTAACCCTCCATTCCAGCCACTGTAGTCACCAGAAATGACGGCTCCAACTCCCATTGCCCAGAGGAGAATCCAGCCTGCACTCTTTTTCAGTTTTCTGTTTTTAAGATAATCCTGATCGACATCTTCATAGTGAGCTACACCAGATCGTTTTTCGGTCATTCACTTGCCTGCTTGATTTATTTGGAACTGTTTAATTAATTTGGATATTACAATTTATTAAGAAAGAATTATGACAGGCAGCAGTAATTTTCGCTACCAATAGCTTAAACAGATTTGCAGAACTGCCCTCAATATTCGGAAGAACAGCCAGCTATTCTTATAAAGTGGGCATGATTCAGATACCAAGGGAGTCTTTAAACCAGGCGAAGCATTTCCTGGCGGTACCTTTTCATGACATCAGATCGAAGGAGCAGCCCAACCAGTTTTCGTTCGCCATTCTTCACCGTTTCGACCGGGAGCATTTCAATATCCCGCGTTCCAAAATCTCTCAATGCTTCAAGCAGATTTTCATCAGGAGCCAGTGAAATGGGGGAAGCGAGTGAAATGTCTTCAGCATTAATCAGGTAAGGCTGGATATCACTATCGAGGGCATTACGCAGGTCTTCTGTTCGGATAATTCCAATCAGTTTTCCATCATGATCCATGACCGGAAGGCTTTCCAGATGAGTATTTTGGTTGGCAATGCTGATGATGGTTCCAAGATGGTCATAATGATTAACAACAGGATAATTCCGAATCATAACATCTCGAACCATGATATGCTCCAGTTCATGCATGTCGTGGCTTCGCGCAATAGATTCCCCTCTCCTGCTCAGTTTCTTGAAGTATATACTTTCCTTGTCAATTGATCGTGAAATCATGCTGGCAAGACCTGCTGCAATCATTACGGGAAGAATGATGCTGTAGTCGTCAGTCATTTCATAAACAATCAGGATCGCGCTCATAATTCCATGAGTCGTTCCCGCAACGACTGCTGCCATTCCCATGATGGCGTAAACTCCCGGGTTCGCAGACCATTCAGGAATATACATGTTAAGCAATAGCCCGAATGCCCCCCCTGTTGTTGCACCAAGAAAGAGGGATGGGGCAAAAATTCCGCCGGAACCACCCCCTGCTAATGTTGTGCTT
>JAJRVU010000377.1 GCA_024277145.1 Planctomycetota bacterium | reverse complement strand
CTTGCGCGGGTTCCCATGTTTGGAAAATATGTTGCTACCAACCAGTTCCAGAAACTGGATCGCGTCTTTCTGAAACTATTTCTGATCTCTGGTGCATTGCGCGTTCTTGTCGGCTACACGTTTGTAGCGGTTATTTATTTCCTGAATGTAAAAGGATACGAAGCAATCGCCAGCAGGGTCATTGCTCCATTTCCGTTACTGCTTTTTGTGACTGCAGTTGTGCTGGATCATATTCCGGGCTGTCTGAATGTTTATGCCCGAGCTCATAAAAGAGAACCTTATCTGGTTCTTAGTTTGATTTCTCATACATTAATTATTCTGACTGTCTGGTTTCTGGGGAAATCTGAATATGGAGTTATGGGGGAAGCAGTTGGCTACCTGAGTATTATGGTTTTCTTTATGGTCCCTGCATGGGTTTGGGTTTGGAAATATAAACGACGGGATTGGAGAGAAGAGTTTCTGGATAATTCAGACGTAAATGAATCAGGGAAATAGCTCGTTTCAGCTTCTGCTCACCACTTCTTATATCTTTCTTTCAAGACGTTTGAGCATCCCTTTGATCATGGAAAACTCTTCCTTTATCCGTTAATGTAGAATCACTCTATTCAAGTCTTCTTGCAGTTTCCATGTTCATTTGACGAAAGATTCAATATGTCGGATACCACTTTGCCTGATCCTTCATCGGAACGCCTTCTCTCTTTGGATGCGCTTCGTGGGTTCGACATGTTCTGGATTGTTTCAGGAGAAGTCATTGTTCACAGTTTGACAGAGCATACACAAATTGAATTCTTTCAGACAATGAAGGCGGAACTGTCGCACCCGGAATGGCATGGCTTCACTTTTTATGATTTGATTTTTCCTCTCTTCATGTTTATTTCCGGCGTCTCCTTTCCCTTTTCATTGGGAAAACGAAAAGAGAGAGGGGAAAGCATTTCTTCTCTTCATTCGCATATTATCAAACGAGGGCTGATTCTTGTTGTTCTCGGGTTTATTTATAACGGAATTCTTTCACTCGATTTCGCCAATGCCCGCTACCCCAGTGTTCTTGGAAGAATTGGGTTGGGGTATATGTTCGGATCTCTTATCGCCTTACATACCAATTTCAAATCACGAATGGTCATTTGCGGTTCTATTTTATTGGGTTACTGGGCTGCATTAAAACTGATACCTGTTCCCGGATTTGAAACAGGAGATTTATTGCCCGGACATACCATTTCAGGGTTTGTTGATCGACTTCTTATTCCCGGTAAACTATACAAAACTGTCCGTGATCCGGAAGGATTATTTTCAACAATCCCTGCTGTCGTGAATGTTTTAGCGGGTGTGATGGCAGGAGATCTGCTTAGATCAAAATCGAAAACTCCCTATAACAAAGTGAGAATGTTATTCATTTCAGGAATGCTTTGTTGGGGGATTGGAAAAGGATGGGATTCTGTTTTCCCAATCAATAAAAACTTATGGACAAGTTCCTTTGCAATGGTCACAATTGGTTGGAGCTTCATGCTTTTATCTGTTTTTTATCTTGTTGTTGATGTCTGGAAATTCCAAAAATGGACATTATTCTTTGTTGTGATTGGGGCAAACCCTTTAACGATTTATCTTGGAATGCAGTTTTTTGATTTCCAGGGCGTCGCAGAAATTCTGACAGGTCGATTCAATGAACATATGAGTCCAATTTTGGTGGAAAGCTTTGGCTTTATTTTAGCCTGGATTGTTCTTTACTATATGTATATCAAAAAAATCTTCCTGAAAGTCTGATTCATACAAAATGAAAAATGCATTCAATCTATATTCAATAGTAGCTATTATAAGAAAATAACCGGGAGCCACCTCTGATGAAAAAACTCTTGATCGTAATATTTGTATTTGCTTTCCTTTTGCAATCTTCTGAAACGGTTCAAGCAAAAAAAACGAAATCAAGGTCACCCAATATTATTTATCTGTTGGCTGATGATTTAGGATACGCTGAACTCGGTTGTTATGGACAAAAATGGATTAGAACCCCCAACATCGACAGGATTGCATCCGAAGGGATTCGCTTTACACAACACTATTGTGGGAATGCAGTCTGTGCTCCTTCGCGTTGTTGTTTGATTACCGGAAAACATCCGGGACATGCGCATGTTCGCAACAACGGAAACCCACGTTGGAGACCAAAAGTTGATTCCAAAAGTATTTTTCCCGGACAAATTCCTATCCCTGATAGCGAAGTAACCATCGCTGAAGTTCTCAAACAGAAAGGGTACGCAACTGCTGCAATTGGGAAATGGGGGCTCGGCTATGAAGGTTCGGCAGGTGATCCGAATCAACAGGGATTTGATTTGTTCTATGGGTTTTTGGGACAACGCCATGCTCATAATCACTACCCAAGATTTCTCTGGAACAATGGCATTAAAGAATATTTTCCCGGAAATGATCGAAAACTCAACGGGAAAACTTATTCACAAGACAAATTCGCGGAGATGTCATTACAGTTCATTAAAGATAATAAAGACCGTCCTTTTTTTTTTTACGTTCCGTATGCCATCCCTCATCTTTCCATTCAGGTTCCCGAATCTTCCCTCAAACAATACAAGGGGAAAATCCCTGAGCAAGATTATATTCATAAAGGGTATCTTGAACATCCTTATCCCCGAGCGGGATATGCAGCGATGATCAGCCACATGGATCGAGACATTGGCAACATCATGAAACTCGTTTCTAAATTAGGACTCGATGAAAATACGATTATCATGTTTTCATCTGATAATGGTCCCACTTACAAACGGTTGGGAGGTTCAGATTCCGAGTTTTTTAAATCAGCCGGTCCATTTAAAGGACTGAAAGGAAGTCTGTACGAAGGAGGCATTCGGGTTCCTATGGTCGCAAGATGGCCAGGAAAAATTCAACCCGGAACAGAAACAGATCATCTTTCTGCATTCTGGGATGTCATGCCAACGGTTGCAGAACTCACCGGTACAAAGCACCCGGAAGGTCTGGACGGAATCAGTTTTGCTCCAACCCTTCTCGGAAAACCTGAAAAGCAAAGCAAACATGAATATCTTTATTGGGAATTTTCAGCTTATGGAGGCCAACAAGCGGTCAGAATGGGAAAATGGAAAGCTGTCAGGCAGAAGATGCTTGG
>JAJRVU010000376.1 GCA_024277145.1 Planctomycetota bacterium | reverse complement strand
GACCATCGCCATGATTACGGATGTTGTGAAAAATATTGTAGGAGAACATGCCCTTGTAGAAGGAATCATGGGGGAAGATGTTGATCCGCATCTGTTTCAACCTCAGCGCGATTCTGTGATGAGAATTCAGAAAGCAGATATCGTTTTTTATTGCGGGCTTAATCTGGAAGGGCAGATGAGCAGGCTTTTTGAACAGCAGGCGGGAAAAGGAAAAAACCTGTTCGCAGTTTCAAATGGAGTCGAGACAAGTTATTTAAGAAAACCTGGAGAGGCACATGGACATTATGATCCCCATATCTGGCCTGATGTTGATGCCTGGAGTCAGTGTGCTCAATTCATTGCTGATAAAATGTGCGAATTGGATCCATCTCATTCAGAAGAGTACAAGAAAAACTGTTCACAATACCGCGAAGAACTTTCCAAACTGAATCAGTATATAAAAGATTGCATTGCAACGATTCCGGAATCATCAAGATATCTGGTGACTGCCCATGATGCATTTGGTTATTTTTCGAGAGCTTACAAAATTCCTGTTAAATCAGTTCAAGGAATATCTACGGAATCTGAAGCAGGGGTTCAGGACATTAATAAATTGGTTGGATTTCTTGCTACCCATAAAATTCCGGCCATTTTTGTCGAATCAAGCACACCAAAAAAAAATATAGAAGCTGTTATTGAAGGAGTGAAAGCAAAAGGTTTTAATATTCAGGTGGGTGGGGAACTTTTTTCCGACGCAATGGGAAAAACAGGCTCCTATGAAGGTACCTACATTGGAATGATGGATCACAATGCAACAATAGTGACAATCGCATTGGGGGGAAAAGCACCCTTGAAAGGATTCAATGGCAAACTTGAACAGGAGAAATCACAATAACATTCTCATTCCATGACTGTTGAATGAATAAGAATACCGGTAAGCTCATATTATGAATACAAAAGAAAAACAGATTGAAAAAAATCGTGGGGTAGAAGCGCATCCTGCAGATTCACCTGTATCGATTCACGACATGACAGTTGCTTATCATCGAAAGCCTGTCCTTTGGGATATTGATTATGATGCTCCTGCAGGTGAATTGATTGCAATCATCGGTCCTAATGGTTCCGGTAAAACAACATTAATCAAATCTGCTCTCGGATTGATTCCCTGTTTGTCAGGCGAAGTTCGGTTTTATGGCGAGCTTTATAAAAATGTCAGGCACCGAATTGCTTATGTTCCCCAGCGAGGAAGTGTCGACTGGGAATTTCCCGTCAATGCGCTGGATGTCGTTTGCATGGGGCTGTATCGTGAAATTGGCTGGTTTTTACCAGTGACTAAAAAATATAAACAGCAGGCAATGGAAGCTTTGGATCAGGTTGGGATGGCTAACTTTGCAAAGAGGCAAATCAGCCAGCTTTCAGGTGGTCAGCAGCAACGTGTTTTTCTGGCAAGAGCGTTAGCGCAAAATGCAGACCTGTATATTATGGATGAACCTTTTACAGGAGTAGATGCTGCAACAGAGCGTGCAATTGTTGATATCCTGAGAGAACTCAGGAGTCAGGGAAAGACAGCATTGGTGGTTCATCACGATTTACAAACAGTAACAGAATATTTTGATTCCGTTTTGTTATTAAACATGAGGCTGGTTGCTTCCGGTCCAACGGAAACGACATTCAGTTCTGAGAATCTTCGCAAAACGTATGGCGGGAAACTGGCGTTATTGGATCAGGTTGGCGAGCGAATGAAGCTTGCAGTTCCACGATAGGAGAATTCATGCTCAATAATGATTCTTCTCATCGAGTATTCAGTCAAATATTCAGAAGTCCATTTCGATCTGTCGGGATCTGTTTTCTGTTAATAGCATTTTTCCTGCTACCGTCTGTTTGCTCTGCACAGGACACTGTGTTTGAAAAACTGCCATCTACTCAGGAATTTCTGAATGTGATTTTCATGCGGGACTACAATACCCGAATTGTCCTGATGGGAACAACTCTTTTTGGCCTGAGTGCTGGGGTAGTGGGTGTCTTTACTTTACTTAGAAAACGTTCGTTGGTTGGTGATGTCGTTAGTCATTCTGCATTACCCGGAATAGGAATTGCATTTCTTGTGATGGAAGCCATCCATCCGGGGGGCGGGAAAAATCTGCTCGGCTTACTTGTTGGTGCTTCAGTAGCGGGCATTCTGGGTGTCACTTGCACAACTTTGTTAAAACGTGTTAACCGGATCAAAGAAGATGCTTCCCTTGCAATTGTCAGAAGCGTGTTTTTCGGGTTAGGAATCGTTCTTTTTACGATCATTCAGGGGATACCGACAGGTTCTGCAAGTGGGTTGAATCATTTTATTTTTGGCAAAGCAGCTTCGATGACTTCCGCGGATGTTCAATTCATTTCAATTGCATCTGCTATCACAATTTTTATCTGTATTCTATTATATAAAGAGATGAACCTGCTTTGCTTTGATGAAGAGTTCGCATCAATTCGTGGTTGGCCAGTCCTTTTTCTTGATTTTTTATTGATGTTCATGGTTGTCGGAGTGACTATTGTCGGGCTTCAGAGTGTCGGTTTGCTTCTTGTTGTTGCGATGCTGATTACTCCAGCTGCTTCCGCCCGGTTCTGGACTAATCGACTCAATCGAATGCTTCCGATTTCCGCATTCATTGGCGGGTTCAGTGCATTCACTGGCGTTGTCTTAAGTGCTTTGTTTCCGAAATTGGCGACTGGTGCCATTATTGTTCTGGTTGCCTCCTTCTGTTTTATGATGAGCCTTTTATTAGGCAGAAGGGGAGGCGTTATTGTTAAAATGCGATCTTATTTCAAATTGCAGAAACGAATTGGGCGAGATGATTTATTAAGAGCGTTTTATGAAGTCATAGAAATGGATACGGGAGAAGCGTCAAAAGATCTGTTTGAAAAGAATCTTGAAACAAATAAAGTGAAAATTGAGCAGTTATTAAACAGACGTTCATGGAGCATGAAAAGAGTTAAGAGGTTACTGAAAAGTGCAGTTCGGAATGATCTGGTTATCAATATCTCTGAAAATTCTTATCGCCTGACAGCAGACGGAATCAGGCATGCACAGGAGACGGTTCGGAATCATCGTCTATGGGAAATCTATTTGATTCGATATGCAGAATTTGGTTCGGCTCATGTAGATCAGCTTGCAGATCAAATTGAGCATGTTGTTGATGCTGAAGTTTTGCAGGAACTGGAGAAAAGTTTAAGGGAAGATCCCACGCATTTGGATATTCCACAAAGCCCACACCCGATAACACACGATTATTAAAGTATTTTATTGTTAGAAAATGAATATTGTAAGCAATGATAAATGAAATGTTCAATTTGCTGAGTAGTTGGGGAGAGTACGATTCCTGGATCGTGCTGACAGCTGCTTTGTGTGCAATGTCATGTGCATTGCCCGGAACATTTCTGGTTCTTCGTCGTCAAAGCATGATGGGAGATGCACTCAGCCATACTGTATTATTCGGGATTGTACTTGCCTATCTCGTAGGCGAACAGATTTTCAGTCACAGTGAAGTCTCAAG
>JAJRVU010000375.1 GCA_024277145.1 Planctomycetota bacterium | reverse complement strand
TTTTAAATCTGCTTTGTTTTCTGATCCGCAATCTGATTTCGTTGAATATTTTATAGAGGCTTACAGTTTCCCAAAATGGTTATCAGAACGTTGGGCAGATCAATACTCTCAGGACGAAGTCTTTGCATTGGGAGAATGGTTCAATTCAGTCCATCCAATTACATTGAGGGCGAACTGTTTAAAAACATCACGCGATGAATTGATAACTCTTTTCCGGGAAAATGATATTGAGGTATCTGCAGGCGACGAACCTGAAGCAATTCATCTTCTCGGTTCTTCCTACATTCAAGGATTGCCCGGTTTTGATGACGGACTGTTCATGGTGCAGGATCAGGTTGCCATGAAAGCATCTCGATTGTTGAATCCAAAAACAGGTGAGAACATTCTGGACTTGTGTGCTGCCCCGGGAACAAAAACGGGACACCTTGCGGAATTAATGAATAATCAGGGATCCATTACTGCATGTGATGTCAGTTCCTATCGGTTAAAGCAGATCGAGGAAAATATCAACCGAATGGATTATTCAATTATTGAGACCACACCAATTCAGAAAGATGGCTCAGATATCCCATCGGGACCTTTTGATGCGATATTGATCGACGCGCCTTGTTCCAATACAGGTGTTATGGGAAAACGCCCGGAATCTCGTTGGAGAATCAAAGAATCTGACATTAATGAGCTTGTCGAGATTCAGAAAAAATTGCTTTTGATGGTTTCTGAAAACCTAACTCCTGATGGGCGAATAGTTTATTCTACCTGCAGTTTAGAGCCTGAAGAAAACGAAAAACTGATTGTCAGGTTTTTGGATCAAAAACCTGACTTTTCGTTGATTCGTGAACAAAAATATCTACCGGGAAAGCCGGCGGATGGAGGGTATCAGGCTTTGTTAATTCGAAAAGGATGACCTGGAAAAAATTTCAAATTCTGTGGAGTTGTCCTCTTGTGGTTGGTCCGACTGTAGTTAAACTTAAAGCAAGAATGAAATTGATTAACCGACGAGATTAATTTTCGTTCATCTGAATTCAAATCAATAATAACCATAATCATGGTTTAGAGGTTAGCAGGAATAACATAGGGATATGAGAAATTATTTCTGCTGATATAAGAACTGAGGATCAATCTGATGAGTGTGAAATTTGCCCGTTCTGATATATCAAAACTGATGTTTGAACTTTATTCGCGTTCGGTTCATCCCGAGTTGTATCAATCTTACGCTGAGTTGGAAATTAATCATAATTACTTTACAGCGAATATTTCCATTTGTGATTTTGGTCATGTGATTTCAGTTCGAGACGATTTTCAAACGGTCACCGAAGTCTCTACCATGCTCGGTTATCCTCTGCCGGAATGTGAACGTACACTTTTTAAAAAGTTGCAGGGAACCAATACAGAATCATTTCAGTTTGAAAATGGCCTTTCCTATCAGTGTAGTTTTCATCTGGAACAACTTGAACCTGTTGTCTTTCACAAGATTCATGAAGAACTGGTTCTTGATTGCCAGGATGCACAGGTTTCTTATCAGTTTTCGTCATCGAATCGTTTTATGCCCGGCCCTGTCAGCCTGATTAAAACGGAAGAATTCCCGCAATCTCTTTTAGTCCATACTTATCATACCTACCCCGAATTTCACGCGATTGTAAAAACGCAGTCCCTCTTTGAATTTGAGTGAAAATACGACGGGTTTCAATGACTTTCAGTGGGTCATTTGCTTTGATTCTATTTAGCCGCAGGTATCTCTCGTTCTCGAAATGAAGGGTATTATGCAGGGTTTTTACTCCAACAGGATTGGTTTTGGAGAATAGAGGGCGAATAGGTGGATATTCCTTGACGGTGTAGAACCAGTCCGTTTAGTATGGATGTAGGCATATTGGGTTTTATCCATAGCTGGAGGTTGGGTTTCGTGTAAGACAACCTTGTTTCTTGAAAAGAGAATTTTGACCTTATTGCGAAATGGATTTCGATTCAATATTTATTATTCGGTTAATTAACCAGAATTTTGGCGGGGGCTGATCATGACGACAAAACGATTTCTATTCATCGCAGCAATATTTTCAGCGGCGTTGTTTCTTTTCGAACAGGAACTCGCCAGTGCTGGTGTAAAAATTCAGGTAGCACCATTAACCTATCAAGCCGGCAGTTCGCAAGCCCAATTTAGCCATGTGAGTCATCGGTCTCATGGGCGCTACGGCCAATACAGACGTTATGGGTCTCATCGAAATTACGGTGGCAGAGGATACGGCTATTATGGTGGTAGAGGATATGGACGCTATGGTTCTTCTTATCGAAGCAGTTTTTATCGGTACGGCGGATTAGGAAACGGTCGTCGATACGGTGGATTAGGATACGGTCGATATGGTGGGTTAGGCTACGGTCGATACAGTTCGTTATACCGTCCCTATTCTTCTTACGGTTACGGATATCCTTACCGATATCGAAACGCGTATTACAGCCCTTATTCATACAATCGATTCCGGTCTCCCCGGTATTACCATGCAGCGTATCCTTCCTTTTACAGAACGGGTTACTACGCTCCTCGTTATGGTTCCTTCTGTAATTACAGGCGAGCATATCGTGTCACGGTTTATCGAGCTGCGTATGTTGCTCCCACTGTTTCAGCTTGTTGCACGGTTCCTGTTGTTCAACAATCCTTCGGTTATGGGTATGCTTCTGCATCACTTGACTGCTGTCAGCCCACTTGCGATTGTGATCAATAAACTGTGATCAATAAACTCTGTTTTAAACTGTGACTAAAGCTGCTTTTCAGAATTGCTGATATAGCTAACAGGCTCTCTTTACGGGTTTTGTGTATACATCATCACGCCGACGATGACGTCATAGGTTGCATGGCAACCGACGGTGATTCCAAAACCACGCAGAACAAAAAGGAGCGAGAAAAAGCAACCCGCAAGGGTTCTGAATAAAAATGAGAAAACTTCAAAATTATCTGATGTCACGCCAACATAGTGTGCAATCGAAAAAGTACAACTGGAAGAAATGATTGCAAGTGCTGCTGCCCAGAAATGGTTCAATCTTGCAAGGCGAAAAACTCCATAGCAAAGCGGAAGAAGCAATAACCTGAAAAGGAATTCTTCATAAATTCCCGCTCCTAAGAATGAAATAATCTGGGTTGTCGACGTTCCGATGGATGCGATGATTCCATGAGTTTGTAGTTGTTGAAACGCATACCCTTGCAGTTGAGCCAGTAGTATCAACATGAAGGCGAACAGCAGACTTTCTGCAAACATGCCCAGGAGTGTATCCGGTGTGATTTTCCAGGAAAATTTTCCAGCCACCTGCCAGATGACCAACCCTGTTACGATAAATGCAGGAAGATAAACCGATGAACCTTGACTGATCTGTTCCAGGTAAGTTCGAATCCAATGGTCTGCTCCATTACGGATGACCGATTCAGAACCATTCCCATAGAAAAGAATACCCACTTCATAAAATAGAAGCAGTGGAGTGAGAAATATCAAACAGACAAAAGGCTGTTTGGCACATTCCCAGTATTCAAGGTTTTTGTTAATCCTGCGTTTTGACATAATATTCAAATATATGTTACAAGCGGTCCTGAAAATTTCTGAAGCCTATCCTCAAAATTAAGTTTCGCTTTATTTTTTTACCTTCTGATTCCGTGTCATAATTTTTTTGTTTTTCTTCTGGCTGTTGTTTTTTTCGGGGTTTATTTTTTTACCGTTTGTTTTTTCATAGTGAGCAGGTTTGAGTGCATGCTTCCTGTTGGAATACGGCATCCGTTCTGAAAGTTCCTTCGAAAAATGATCCATGCTTTGCCAGCTAAACCCTAAACTTTCAGCAATGTTGTTTGTGAATGCTTTATCAAACTGTCCTTCTTCTGAATCTTTAATAACTTTGGAAATCGCCTCGCACCATAATTGACTACCAGAATGTTTTTTATTCGCTTGCTTAACGTGAATCTCTGTATAATATTCTGTCAGTTTTGTGAGGATGGTTAACAGTGAGGACTCTCTGGAAAGTTGTTTTTTTGTTAATTGACGAGGAAACCCACTTCTATCTGCTCTCTCATGGTGTTGAGAAATTAATTCCGGTAATTTCACTGGATGGATTTTAAAACCAGACGAAATTGCAGCTCCCAATGAAGGATGATCGGAGTCGTATTTCTGTAACAGGGAACTCAGGCTTTCCTCTTTTTCTTTAAAAACGTTTATTTGCCTTATCTTTCCAATGTCTTTCAACAAGGAAGAAATGACGATTAGTTCTGTTTGAGATTCACTCCAATTGAATTGATTCGATAACCAGGCTCCCATTCTCGCTGAGTGGATCGATTGATTCAGGGTATTCCATTTCAGGAAACTGGTTTCATTATCTTTCAGGTTCAGGGTTGTTTTTAAATTCTGATTCGATGAAAAATAGAATGTCTCCTGTGAAATTGAATCGTGAATAATTCTTTGAGAGATATGTTTCAAAACCCTGAGGCAGTGATCCTCTTCTTTTAGAATAGATTCCCACAAATTCAAAATGCGGGTTGAATAT
>JAJRVU010000374.1 GCA_024277145.1 Planctomycetota bacterium | reverse complement strand
TTCTTGGAGCACGATGTTTCATCGTCCATTCAAGAAACAGATCAAAGATCGAAAGAACCGAATCAGATGCTACCTCTTCTTGGACAGGGCTAGAAATAAGCTCTTTGTAAAACGCAAAAGCAGCCTCTCGGTCAGGACCGAGATTAAGCTGCTTTCCGTTAAGTGTCACGTACCACAGACCACGAGCTGGTCGAAACCACGGTTTTGGAAATCGCATTGTAGAACCCTCCGGTTAAGTGCTTGAAAACACGTAAGCGAGCCGAAAGGTTCGTGCCCCCGTGCTCTAACACGGGGGTTTGTTTTATTCTATCTGTGACAAAAACTGTGACAAGGGGTAAAAACCAAAATGTCGATTTGACGTAAATCCTTACCCTGTATAAACGAGGCCGACGGGACTCGAACCCGCAACCACCGGATCGACAGTCCGGTACTCTAACCAATTGAGCTACGGCCCCAATTTTATTGCACTGAATGGTCTGTTTTGTCGGTTCTCATCGAGAATCGGCAAGAGATTTCCAGTACATTGACAGATTCTAGCGTTATGGTCGGTAACGTCAATAGTCTCGGCAATTTATGGGCAGTGGAAGAACAAAATTTCCCCACTTTTGGTTTTTCGCCTAAATCTGCCTTCAAAAACGGATAAGGGCTCCCATTTGTGAGTAAAATAATGACCTGTTCAGGGATCAATAGGTTCAGGTCTTTTTGATTTAAAGCGTATTACGCTTGTCTGTGGCCGTGCTCTGGCATGGAAAACAGCCAAAAATATCGTTATTTTCCTATTCCAGCGTTTTTGTTGATTTCATAATTTATTCAATACATGCCTAAAAACATACGAGTTTTTCTGTGAAACTGATTGCTTCAAATTATTGTCTCTCGTATTTGGCTATTCTCTCCTTGGGTTTATTCTTTTTCATTGGCTGTGGGAAAGGTCAGCAATCAAGTCCGAATAAATCAGGATCTTCCGAATTAAAACAAGTTGAGGAAAAGAAGCTGCAAGTACCGAGTCAACAGTCCGGTATTTCCAAAACAGATCATGATTCCAAACAGAAAACGGGGACAAAATCTCTTCAGAAAAAAAGAAGGCCTGCACGAATTTACCGCGTTTCGGATTCGCCAGATCGTGCGAAAAGGATCAACCTGCAAGAATATGGAATTTCTCGATACAGTTCAAAACGATTGATCCTTTATACCGATATTGATGAAGAGGTTGCTCAAACAATCCCACCTTTGGTTGATCAACTTTATGAAACCCTGGTGGAATATTTTGGAGAATTGCATCCGAATCGGGAGGGAACGGAATTCCGAGTTACGGGGTATTTAATCCGAGACCGAAACTCGTTCATTGAATCTAAAATGCTCCCGGAAAAATTGCCCGGATTTTCTCATGGTCGACATCTTGGAACCGAGTTCTGGATGAATGACCAGAAAGTAGATTATTATCGCAGGCATCTTCTCTTTCACGAATTCACTCATTGCTTCATGACGATCATGCCAGGCGAAGAGGCTCCGGCTAGTTATCTTGAAGGGATGGCGGAATTATTCGGAACGCATCGACTTGTGAAGTTTGAGGGGGCTGTTCAATGTCTCTTTCGTGTCTTCCCGGATGCACCTGAATATTTTAAAGATTTCGGACGGATCGAGATGATCCAAAAAGATTTGGAAAAAGGAAAGTTTTTAACAATTGCCGATATACAAAATATTCCGTATGTACATTTTTCGAGAAATGAAAACTATGCATGGTCATGGGCATACTGTTATTTTCTCTCTCATCATCTGGCTTATCAAAAGCAGTTTCAATTATTTGGCCAATATCATGTTCGAACGGTTGGATCGAAAACGAACATGGATCAGTTTGTTTCGCCTGACAAACAAAAGCTTGAGACGGAATGGCATTTTTTCATTCATGATCTTTGCTATGCTTATCAATTGAATCCGACTTTCATTGATTTTCGGCCTGGAAAAGAATTGAAAGAAGGTGAGAAAAAAGGGAAAATAAAAATTAGAGCTGATCGAGGTTGGCAATCAGGAGAAATTCACGTGACTTCGGGAAACAGTTACCATGTTTCTGCAAAAGGAATATTCAAGCTGTCAGATGAACCGAAACCGTGGCTGAGTGAACCACAAGGAGTCAGTATTGCTTATTTTCGGGAGAAGCCGATTGGACTTCTTTGGGCGACAATCATCGATGACTCCTTGAAAGGGGATGAGATTCAAACAGAATTCCCGATAATTCCGGTTGGAAATGAACTTCAGTTTCAGGCAAAAATGAATGGGACGCTTTATTTTCGGGTCAATGATTATGGAGATAGCTTAGGGGATAATTCCGGAACTATTGAAATTGATGTGGAAAGAGTGGAAGCTCCTTAAGTAAGATAGAAGTGTTCCAAATGATTTGAACCAGTTGTATATCTCATATAAAAATCTGCATCTAAAAATGAAAATTAATACGTCAAAAAATCCCAATCGTTTTTTAAACAGAAAAGTTCAGTTCCAGCTTTTCATGTTAGTGGCATTGCTTGGGTTTATTGTCATCGCGATGAAGAAAACGGCAGAACCAAAATTCTGGTACTGGATGTTTCCTCCAGAGGCTTCCAGCGAAGAGGATAATCAATCTGGTGATTCGGCGCCACGGCAGGAAATCCAGACATTCAAGTTTTCAGCTGATGAGGCGGAAACCGATGACATAAGAAATTCATCTCCGGTTGATTTTTCTTCTATCAAAGATGATTCTTTAGGAGTTAGGCATGATGAAGCGAGAATCTATTATTCCCTTCTTCAAAAGATATCTTCCCTGAGCGAAAAAGAAATTCAGGAAGAAACTCTTAAAGGAATCAGTTACTCTATCCTGAACGAACATCCCGAAGATTATCGTGGACAGTTAATTGAAATTCAGGGAAACCTCCGAGGTTTGACTATGTTGCCTGAGGCGGGGTTATCACGGAATGGTTTGCCACTGAATGAGTCGCCTCAAGCGGGAGACAACGAAGAGGCTCGTTATTATGAAGGTTGGGTTTTTACACGATCTTCCGGGGTGAATCCTTATCGAGTGGTTTGTACAAGTGCGGACCAATCACTTCCTTTGAAGCAATCATATCATGAGCCAATTCCTGTTAAGGTGACCGGTTATTTTTTCAAGAAGCAGGCTTATGCTTCTCAAAACGGATTAAACAGTGCCCCGTTAATTCTCGCTGATCGAATACATTTGCATATCATTCGCAAAACGGAATTACAGCCAATTTCCCGATTCCAGAAGCCCTTGATCTGGTTTGTTTCTATCCTTTCTATTGCATTAATAATCACTTTCTGGAATTACAAGCGAAGTGATACCGGATCCCGGTTGATAATGCAGAGAGGAAAATACCTGGGCCAAAGATTATGGGTTCTCGATGCGGCTTCTGACTCGGAAGTTGATGATGAAGCATTAGGTGATGAACCGTAAGATGAAGAAGATTTATAAAACAGCAAGTGGAAATTGTTTGAAACGGGCAGAGTAAGAAGGAACCACAGATGGCCACAGATATTTAAAAAAAATTCACGCAGAAGTTCACTGCAGTAGGGTCTGCTGTGCAGGCCAGACATGTTATAACGCAATCTTTTTTGAGGGTCTGCATAGCAGACCCTACACTTAAATATTTTTCTTCGTGCTTTTGGGTTTTCGTGGTAAAATAACTTCTTTCATTTGAACCCGTTTTGCACACTGCGTCAGGCTACAGCCTGACCTACTACTCCGTCTATGTATAAAAGTCACCCAGCCCAGTTAAATATGCACGCCAACGAGCGTGCCATTTGCAAATTGATGCATGACATTAAAAGCTCGACAGAGCACTATAGATTTACCTTCTTTAAAACGCCTGTGGCTTTGCGATCTCTGCGTCCAAGGATTTCCCATATTATTTCAAAAACATGGAAATATTTGTACGAAAGTTGTCTCAAAGGGTCACTAATAACTATAGAGGATGTCTGGTTGATCGCAAACCGGCGTGAATACCTGACATTAATACCGGTATACTATTATTCTGTAAGCTCTTATATGTAAATGACTTACAAGATATAATCCATTAGAGAACTGGGGATGATTCCATGCGTTTAACTCTTCGATCACTGCTTGCCTATCTGGACGATATGCTTGATCCTGCTCAGGCAAAAGAAATTGGGGATAAAATTACGGAGAGTGAATATGCATCCACCTTGGCAGAACGGATCAGGGAAGTGATGCGTCGAAGGCGATTATCTGCACCCGATTTGGCGGACAAGGACCCCAACATCAATATTAATTTAATTTCTGAATATCTGGATAATACGCTTTCGCCTGAGGAAGTTGCAAAGATTGAGCGTGTTTGTCTGGAGTCAGATCTTCATTTAGCAGAAGTGGCAGCGTGCCATCAGATTCTCACGATGATTCTTGGAGAACCTGTCAACATTGAATCATCCACGCGTGAAAGAATGTATTCACTTGGTCCAGTCGAGTCAGCGATTTACCAACAGGGTGATACCGGATCGTCTGTAGAAATTGTTCCTGTTACAGAACGTTCTTCGGATGATGCTATTCCTGTTGGTGGCAGTTCTCACGAGTTCAGGCTTCCTCCAAGTGAAACTGAGAAAGTGGAGCTTCCTGATAATATCATTCCGCTGCCTATGTGGAGACGGGCATTACTTCCTCTTGTTCTTTGTGGAGTTGCAGGAGTTTGGATGTGGTTTGTATATGATGATTATTTTAATCCGGGTGGAACTGGAACACATATTTCAAAAGACGAAGAAGCGAAAAAAGAGGATCAATTTGAAGCAAAAGGTGATGAGGATCAATTAGCAGATGCGGGTGATCCTGCAGCCGACAAAGAAGAGAGTGAAAAAGAAACAGGCGAAAATTCAGAAAAAAATGATGATGATAAATCTAAATCTGAAGAACCCCCTGCGAAAGTTCAGATAGCCAAGAGTGAACCGAAAGCCGAAGAGAAATCTGTTCCTATCCCTCCCGGAACCGAAAAATCGGATGAGCTTGCGAAGGTAACACCATCTGATCTGGAAGAAAAAAGTCCAAAGCCTCCTGTTGAAGACGTTAAGGAAGAAGAGAAAACAGAACCGGATGGTGAAAAAACCGACGGTGAAAAAGAAAACAGCGAAAAAGCAAATAGTGAAAAAGTAAGTACTGAAAAAATGAAAAAGGAGTCTTCTCCGGAAGTTCCAGACAAAAAAATCGCTGAAGCTGATCAAAAAAAATCTGAGAAAAAAAGTG
>JAJRVU010000373.1 GCA_024277145.1 Planctomycetota bacterium | reverse complement strand
GGTAGCAATGCGCCATTTCGTGGTTGGGGTTATTCCACATGGGAAGGTGGAATGCGGGTTCCTTGTATCATGCGTTGGCCCGGTCAAATTCCTGCTGGCACAACTTGTAACGAACTTTGCAGTACAATGGATATGCTACCAACATTTGCAAAGCTGGCGTTGGCACCATTACCTGAAGGGAAAATCATTGACGGGAAAGAAGTTCTTGATTTAATCACTTCCACAGAATCTGTTAAGTCGCCTCATGAAGTCTTTTATTATTACCAGATGCAAAAATTAAGAGCAGTGCGCTCCGGGAAATGGAAGTTACACCTTCCGCTGAGAAATTCAAAAAACCAGCTTGTTAAACGCCCCAGAGGAGCAAATGCAATACTTTTGATCAATCTGGATGATGATCCTGGTGAAATAAACAACTTGGCTGAGTCTCATCCTGACGTTGTGAAACGATTACAGGAACTTGCTGAGGTTGCTCGTGAGAAGCTGGGAGATTCTCATCAAGAAGGGGCAGAACAAAGGGATGCAGGTTGGGTTGAACATCCCAAGCCGTTGCTTTTAACCAAAGGTTCAAAATAGAGAGAAAGTAAACTGGTCGAAATGATTCGTGAATTCACAATTAATTCAGTAGCTCTCGTTTCTCTAATTCTTTGAGATAGATTCGTGGGTTGGTAGCGAATCTTTTTCGGTGATCCCTGCTTGCGAAGAACCAGAGTTTACCTTTATAGAATGCGCCCAGCTTGGCGTTTCCTTTTGCTTCAATTTCACCTGCTGCGGAAACGGGACAATATCCATTTAACGCAGGCCAATATTTTTCAGGATCAAGCTGAAATTCCTCTTTGTTTTCTTCTGAGCTAAAGAAAAGTTGGTGGTCATGGTAGTTAAGAGCATACTTTTTTTCACCCATGACAACTTTTTTTCTGTTGACCAGAGAAACCAGACAGACGCCATCAAATTCAACTTTATTAATGCCAACTGGGTTATCACTTTGAACAGGAACTTTTTTCAAGGAAATCTGTTCGATACTTTCCTCGTCATTGAATTGGCTGGTAATCCCATTTAAAGAACGTAACAGTTTAGCGGGTGGTAAAAATCCTTTTATTTTTCCTGCAATTTCTAATTCGGAAGTTAATACAACAGTTGTTGGTAAACCTTTGACTTCCAAAGCTTCAGATAATTCTTTTTCATTATCAGCATTCACGATGACAGGAATATAATGGTTGTTAACCTGTTCTGCCACTGTTCTGTCATCGAATGACTTTTTCATTTTTTTGCAAAAAACACACCACGGTGCGGTGAATTTGAGAAGCATTGGCTTGCCAGTAACCTTTGATTCTTTATAAGCCTTGCGGTAGTCTGTTCGCCAATTAATTTTATTGCCACGTTGGGCATTGGCTGTATTGATAATTCCAACAGAAACCACCAGGGTTAGTATGAGAATTCGTTGTATTATTTTTCGATGTTGGATCATGATGATTTCCCGATATTTCTATTTGTTAAAATAGATTGATAAAATAAATGGCCCGTTATACGAGGGAAAGATAAAAATAAATATGATTTTCACATCCAATGGACCGTTGGACAAAAAGCTGCTCTTTGATCCGGTATGGTTATATCGTCATTATCGGCAGGGACTACAGGCAAAATATGTGCCCAAGATTACCAAATGAAAAAGAATTGGGCCTTTTTCTTACTTGTTTCATAAAACATAAATCTGGGATAATGTGGAAATATAGGATTAATGGGAAGAATAAGAGTATAGCGTGATTCAGTAGATGCTATTTCCTTAAAGAAGACTGATCGTTCAGTTTCCAATTATAATCAAGATAACTTAAGCGGTAACCCGGATTTTTTAAAGCTGCTTTGGCATCGCTCGTCAGATAAGGATAAATGGCTTTCAGGACTGCTGAATCATTTTGTCCGAAATCAGTTCCAAACCAGTCAAGAATAGAGCTGGTATAAACCGTTTTTGATCTTGAATCGATCCGAAAGTTTGATTGCCGTGAAAAGAAATCTTTTGCGTTTTTAGTTAATTGCTGATCGACATTCTCCGCAGTGTATGCTTCATTTAGAAGACGAGGACAACCAATTGATGCACAGACGATTGCAAAATGAATTCGGGGATCATTCATTTTTCTTAAAATCTCATGTTCGATCTGTTCCAGGTTGTATTGCTTGTTCCCGACAATCAAGGGAAGTTGTTTCCATATGTTATATCCAAATACTTTTGCGGTATGATTCCTGATGCTGGTTGTAGGATAAACCTGTAAAATCCCTTCCAAAGTGACTGCATTATAAGCATTAATCCAGAATGCAAGTTTCGCATTTTTAGAGGATTTTAAACGGGGATTTGCTCTGCTGAGATGGACAAGATAGTTCCTGAGCGACTGCTCGTCATTTCTATTTGCTTTCAACATTTTATATTTAACATATCCGTTCGGATCAACATACTTTTTCAGAAGTGCGTTAAACTCTTCATGATTAATATTATCCATTGAAACTTGTTGAGAATGTGCCCATTTTTTACCTAAAGGATTTTTTGCTTCTGACAAGTCTGGAATGAACAGGAGCAGGCCCAGAATAAAAAAGCCGGTTATGAATTTTATATTAAGTTTCATTTTGAATATCTTCCAGTGAAAAATGAGTTTAGAATTAGAAGCCAAATTATATTCAGGAATTACAATTTGAGCCTGTGATTTTTTTCCTGGTGACTCTTAAGGCTGGTTCCTGAAAATAAATACAGGATACTTGGCTTGCACATTTATTTTAGAAGATTGATGACTTGAGTCTGTGAAGCAGATTACACTATTACGGATAACAATATTTCTGCAGGGATTATAAATATTTTCAGCTCGGTACAAAACAGGAACTCAACAATGTAAGTTACGGAAGAATATTTTTGTACTCTTTACAATAGATTCGATGCTGAAGGATTTCAGGATGTGTCAGATTATTGTTGGAGTGGAGTTCAATACGGACATTACCGGGCGCACAAACTCAATTTGATACGTAGAGCAGGTTGGCTCAGCAAAAGAAGAAATGGTGCTGACAATTATCATGCTGAGATAAAATCAAAGATCAATCAGGCCATGATTTCTTTGATAGGGGTCGGATCACTGACAAGGATTGTTGGTCGACCTTGTGGACCGAACATAATCATATCAGGATCAATACCCATTTTGAGATAGATCGATGATAAGAGATTTTCCGGCGAAAGAATTCGATCAATAGCAGAATGACCATTCCGGTCAGTTGCACCGATAACGCAGTTCCCGGGGGTGCCGCCACCTGCAATTAAAATCGACATGGCGTTGGCCCAATGATTTCTTCCGGGACTATTTCGATCAGGAAGAGTTGTGATTTGTGGAGTACGACCGAATTCCCCCATTGCAATCACAAGGGTGTCATCCAGCATTCCTCGCTAATCAAGATCGTTAATTAACGCATTGACTGCCTTGTCCCAGACAACAAGTTTTTTAGGAAGCGATGTATAAATTCCGTCATGATGATCCCAGCCACCATAATTAATTGTGACAAAAGGAACTCCTGCGTCAACTAATCTTCTGGCAAGCAGGCACCTTTGGCCAAAACTGTTTTTGCCGAAGTTGTCTCTTATCTTTTCTGGTTCTAATGAAATGTCGAACGCTTTTTGTGCTTCTTTAGAACTAACCAGATCAAACCCCTGTCGATAGTATTCATCAAATCCTGAAACAGGATCAGCAGCTGCTTTGTCGTTGATTCGAATCATTTTATCAACTTGTGCCCGAAGATCACGGCGTTTATAAAAACGATCTCCTGTTAAACCATTTGGTAAAGCAACATCACGAATTCGGAAATTTTCTTTGTTGGGATCATTGCTAACAACAAATGGAGCGTATTTTGCACCTAACAAATTCGGACCACCAGAACGAGACATGCTCGGCATGCTGAAGTATCCGGGCAGACCATCATCTTTTCCGAGTTCTTTGGAAATCACTGAGCCCATGCTCGGATGAAAACTGACATAAGATCCACAACCAACCGGAATTCTCGGCGGGGCTCCCGTTGTCATGTAATGGTTTCCCGCGCCATGATTCCCTTGATTGTGTTTCACGGACCGGATTACTGTGAATTTTTTGAGATTCTGTGCAAGAAGAGGTAATGTTTCGCAGAATTGAACTCCGGGAACTGTCGTTGAAATTGGTTTCAATTTCCCCCTGAGTTCGAGAGGAGCATTTGGTTTAGGATCTAATGTTTCAAAATGACTGGGTCCGCCATCCATCCAGATAAGGATGCATCTTTTGGCAGTTGGTTTGATGGTAGACTTTTTTTGATCATGGGAAGCTTTTGCTTTCAAGCGGAGAACATCGGTGAACCCGAGTCCGGTGACCGCGCCTAATCCAAGCTGAAGACAATCTCGTCGTGTGATGCCTTCGCAATTTGTCCATTTACCCATGAGTGCTCCTCGATATCTTCTTGTCTATCAGAAAGTAAATCATCTTTGGTAATGAAAAATAAAAATCGTTAAATCAATATAAATGATTTCTCTGGCAAGTCTTAGCATCTCGCAATACGAAATGTTTTTATGGAATGTTCTTGCAGCTTCTTCAGATCTTTTTCGTCTGATAGAAAACCATATGTTCATATGATTGTATGCTTATGCGTGGCAGAAATACAAGTTTAAGTCGAATAATCCGCCTTTTCTGATTGAGAAAAATAGCAAAAACGTCCATTTTGATGGATATAAGGCCATTGAAAAAATGAGTTTCGGTCAATCTGGGAATTGAGATGTTCTAATGGGTATGCAGTTCAGTCAAAAAAAGACCCTGGAAACGGAAGTTTCCAGAGCCAAGTAGATTAATTCTTGTTGGATTCAATCCAAAATTAATTTTCTTTGACAATCTCTACACCAGAAAGGACAGTAAGTTTATTGGACTTGGCTTCCAGCCTGATTTTAAGTTTTCCTGCAATGTTGATGTTTCGGAATTCTTTCACAAGACTTCGGGAAGGGTTGTTGTTCTTAGAAGACAGAATATCAAACTCAGGAAGAACCAGACTCTCTTGCAAATAAATATTAAATTGACGTTCGCCCGCTTTGGTTTTTTCTTCAGGCTCTGCAAAATGAAGCCGAACTGTATACCGATGAGATTCCATTTCGTCTTCTGCAGGTTCAGGTTGATGTGCCATTTTCATAAACAAGGTTGGAGCCAGAGTTTTCCCGTCAGCATTGGCAATCGCTTTTTCAGACGATGATACAACTCTCGAACCTGACCCTTTCATAATAATGGAAAAGGAGTTTCCTTCTTTCCAGTCCGGTCGATCAATCACTGCCTGAATCAATTTGGAAATATCAGGAGTTTGCTGATCCTTACTTGATTCATTGGCAAGTTTCCAGACAGGAATTTTCCATTTGAGAGAAGCTTTAGTTCTTTTTCTGGAAGAAAAATTCTTCTTCTTATTTGTTAATGGTTTGGAGTTACCGGAATCTTCTGCGTACATCCAAGCAGAGGCTGGCTTTTTACTCGGTTGGGCAGACTGGAATTGAATGACTGCTTTTTCAATTTTGCTTCCTACTGGGATTGGCATGTTTTCAAATCGAAGAACAGTGACTTGTCCTCTTTTCTTGACAGAGATTATTAGATTATTGTTTTTGGAATCTACCTTTCCTTTTTTTTCTTCAGTTGCATCATTTTCAGGCGAAGCAATCGGGTAAGGGTAGCCTAAACTTTTATCTTTGATAGGAATCAGATGAATCTCAATATTTTCAGCTCCCACAATTCCGGAAGCATCAACCCATGAAGTAGGCTTGTTGCCATATTTCGATGCATGGTGCCTGAAGAAAGTTGCTGATTCCGGGATTTTCACTTGAATGGTCGGAGAAGGACCTCCCACTTTAGGGTATTCAAGCCAAAGTGTTCCATCATCAGCTCGTCTGTCTCCGGGAGCACCGAAGTTGATTCCAACGCGCTGCACAATATTTCCATCGTAGCTGAAATCGTTATGCGTCCACATTTCGAGTTCAGGCATATGGATTAAAGCAAGTGATGTTTGATTCTGAAATCCGCACGAGCAAGTTCGAGTATAATCAGGAGCATTCAAAACTCCTTCTGCTGCAATCAAGTTTGATGTGCATCCCGATTTGAAGCCGCCCAGGTGTCCGGTCCCTCCGTCATTAACAAGATCATAAAATGCTGCTGCTGAAGAACGGAATGTTATCAAATTCGAAGAAGCGATTGGATAATTGCACCCCTTCGTGGAGATGTATGTCCAAGGTCGTTTTTCACCGGTAATGGGATCAAGCCGGTATTGTGTTTCCCCGGTCATCAAGTCATACATTCTTCCGCCGGTAATAATTCGGTTTCCATGAAGGATTGGCGGAGTTCCATAGGAGACGCTTTTTTTCCAGATCGATTTTCCGGTCGATGCATTGAAAACCTGTAACTGGGAACCATTTTCCCCTCGGACGGTATCGGAGGAGGGTCTTGTGGAATGAAGAAGAACATCTCTTTCTTTGGAATAACCTAACCATGAACCGAAAATATCATCTTTGTTATCCCATTTCAAAGATCCTGTTTTAATATCGAAGACCCTGAGTTGATAACCCTTCGGCTTTCCTTTTCCTCTACGGACCAGTTTTTCTTCAATATTATTTGGAAGTTTATCAAGGCAGTAAAGCAACCCATTGCCAGCGATGATTGAGTTATGAAGGAATGAATATTTTGAATCAACTCTCCAGAGCACTTTTCCTGAATACCGATTCATGATGACAAGTTCCAATGAAGCTGTTTTGTCGTAATCCAGATATCGATCTTTGCTTCGATTATTATCTGTTTTCTCTTTTTCAATATCCAGATTTTTTGTGTAGTAAGCAAAGCCAGCACCTGCAATCAGGTAATCTTGATAAACCCCAATATATCCCCAGTCAGGATGCCCCGGTTGTTTCTTCCCGTTTTTGGGTTTAAAGGAAAGAGAGATCGGTTCCAGTTTTTTTCCCGTGGCTGCATCAAGAACAATCGCCTGATGACCTTTAATAATGTAAATGCGATCGTTCGTAGTAACAAAATTTGTACCACGTGAGTTCGCACCGGGAATATGGACTTGATTGTAAGCGGTACTTGTTGGTGTATCTTTATATGTCTGGTCAAAAAATGATCCATAAGAACCGAGATCACCCAAGTCCGTTTTCCAGAGAACTCTTCCTGTGTAGACATCACGAGCGCTGATACATTCCATTCCTTGAATCACTAATCTTCCACCAACAATCTGTTCAGGGGGGCCATGCCCATGACGAGGAAGAACATCAGAATTTGAACTTCCACCAAACCAGAGAACACCTAATGGAAGTTTAACGAGGCTATCATTTGACTTGACTGTATTCTGGATGTTTCCATATTGATGGGTCCAGGTGCCAGCACCCTGTAATGAACCTTCACGAGTCAGTTTGGAATACTGTTGTTTGAATTCCGTTTTGACTTTGGGAAGTGTTGATCTGGTAATAAGACGTTTAAAGGAATTGTTATCCCATTGATCACCGATAAAATAAGCCGAACTACCGTAAGGTCTTAAACTTTGGTAAACCCTGCTTAGTAATTGAGGCTGGTTACTGAATTTTACAGAACCCACGTCGTGAATGATGGAAAGGGACGATATATAGGCAGGGGAGAGAAATTCTTTCACATCATAAGGCATTAACGTGATTCGCTTGCCGTACAATCCTGCTCTGTCGTATCGTTTTCTCATTTGTCGGATTTTTTTGACATCCGGGTCAATAGCTATAATTTGCAGTTTAGATTGAACTGCAATTGCTTCGAGTAAATTTCCATCCCCAATTCCATAGAACAGAGAATATCCTTCTGGATTACCTGCATCATCAAGAATTTGTTTTGCCTGTAGAAGACTCTTGGGTGGGAGTTTGTGTTTTACAATATTTATTGATGTTTCGTTTACTTTTGCATTGGAAGATTCGCCCAACGCGGTAATTGACCCTTCAAGAGTGACTGCAAATAATTTGTTGTCTGCTGCAACCAGCCGAACGATTTCACCTTTGATTTTTGCAACTTCATTGGCTTCCGGCTTTTCTTTTCCTTCTTTCAGCTTTAAAGAAGTGATGGTTCCTTTTCCTGCAGCGTAAAGAGTGTTACCTGCTTTGATAAGGTCACCTTCTGCATTGGCATCAATTTTCCAGATGCTTTTGCGTGGACTTTTATTTACATGTTTGGAGACTTTTTCTCCTGAGAAGTAAATGTTCTTTTTGGTCACTACCGGCCACTTTCCCACGACTCCCGATTGTTGCATTCCATCTTTGAGTTTAAACCGGTAGAAATTTCCTTCCCTGTAATGTCCGTAGAAATAATTATCAACAGCCATCACTCCGGAGCCGCCTGATTTTCCGTATCGTCCGAGGTGGTAATATTTGAGTTTTCCGGTTTTTCGATCAAAGCAGGAAGGGACAGATCTTCCACCGGGTATCATTAATTCTTTTTCCGTGGCAGCAAACGCGCCCTGAGGAGCAATTCCAGCATACGCAGGGTAATTATGTGGCTGCATGATGTAGTCAGCACTTGTGGAATCGTTCACCCAGACAACTTTCCCTGTTTCTGCATTGAGTGAATAAATGAACGTTCCCATCATGGGCCAGATGCTAGCTGCAAAATAGATTTCATTGTCATAAAGAACAGGGCCTCCGCGTGAAGGCCAGGTGGAAATCAGCCTTTCGTTTCCAATCATTTTTCTTTCAGAAGGCCCCCCGCGAAACTTCCAGACAAGAGAACCATCAGAAATTTTCAGGCAGTAAAGGTAACCATCATCACAACTAAAAAAAACGTGATGATCATTGGCAACACCGGGAAGGCGAACCGGTCCGTTTGTATAAAATCGCCACAATTCCTGGCCTGTTTCAGTATTCAGTGCAACCATCTTGTCGCTGTCATTAAAACCAATCATTAACGTCTTGCCGACAACAATCGGTTCAAAAGAGCGGTCGTATGGCATGATGTCCTGATTAAGAATATCTTTCCAAACCATTTTTCTGGGAGAGTAAGTCACTTTCCAGAGTGGAACCAGTTTTTCGGGAAGAGCATCTGGCGTGGAAGCCGTTCTCCCTGCATCCGATCTCCACATAGGCCAGTCTCCTGCTTTTACAATCGATGAGCATAGCAGTAATACAAAGCAGGGAATGATAAATCGCAGGCGGGAATAAAAGGTGGTGGGATTTTTCATATTCTTAAAAATTCGTTTCATAAAGTAAGTGAATTAATTTAAGCTGGTTTTTCTCTTCTTAGTTATTGTAATTCAGGTAGGGAGGCTGATTCAACTCGAAATATTAATAATGGGTTTAAACCTATATTTCAGCATCATCGACCAAGTGTGTTGCATTTTCGCAACGTTCGGTTTCGTCGTGTTTTTCTATGGTTTGATTGTCTTTAGGGAGTGGAAGGATCATGAATGTACCGCTCGCAATCGCAACCGTAATTCCGTCTGATGTCCTGATTTCTCCTTCAGAAACAATGGTATTCTGGTTGGCCAATTTTGCACGACCGCGGCCAATAATCGTTTCACCATCCCAGGCAGGGCGAATGTAATTAATACTTAATTGAACTGTGACAACATGATGATTTTCATCTGTTAATGTCCATGCTGCATAACCTAGTGAAGAATCAAGCAGGGAAGCAACGACACCTCCATGAATAATTCCGAATGTTCTTAAATGTCTCTCTTCCACTTTTATCTCGAAAGAAACCTGACCATCTTCGGCTTCATGCGGTTCGATTTTCAGCAAGTCCATAAAGGATGGAATCGTTTTATCAAAGATAGTCATTCAGGTTCAATTCTATATTGACTGCTTGTTTGAGCAAATATATCTGCACAAAGATGAATTAGTTAGGCACAGCTAAACAATAGACCACTGAATTATGTCAATCGTTTCTAAAATATGGGTGAATTTGATAAGAATTTCTGAAATAATAGATTCTTACGCAAATATTCAGTCGCCTTATTATATCCAACTCTCCTCTTAAACCAACTCGATAAGGAATGATTCAAAGCAAATCCGAATGGATCGTAGTTAAATAGGTTATTATTGTCTTGAATTAAAGTCTGTACAGAATGGCACTTTGGAAGAGTTTTTGAAATGAATTTCATAAATTAATAGAGATTGTCTTTGAGGAATCTCTGTAATGGTCGTCTAACAGGATAACAAACTTAATCAGAAACAGGTAATTCATGGCTAACCAGTTGGACAGGGATGAGATTGACCAGTTGATCTGCAGTCATCTGTCTGATGCCTTACGTTTTGCCATCAAACTAACGGGTCGCCCTGATTCAGCGGAAGAGCTTTTACAGGATTCACTCGTGAAGGTTTCCAGAAGTTGGAAATCATTCCGTAGGGAATCTCGATTTCAAACATGGTTTTACCAGATCATGATAAACACTTATCGGGACCAGATAACACGAAACCGAACCAGCCAGCCTCTTGATGAAGATGTTAAAGATAAAAAATCAGAAGACCCTTTAACAAAACTGATTTACAAAGAGACTCATGAACTGCTTGCAGAAAAAATATCGACCCTGCCCGTGAAGCAGAGGGAAGTCCTGATTCTTTCAGTCTACGAAAAATTCACCGTGAAGGAAATTTCAGAAACGTTATCAATAACCGAAGAAAATGTTTATTCAACTTTGCACATTGCAAGAAGCCGACTTAAAGAAATCTTGAAAACATATTTATCAGAAAAAGAATAATCGTTAATTATAAGTCCTGATACATTGGCTTCATACATTGGAATGAATTATGGAAAACAATTCAGAATTCAAAAATAACGAACTGGATCAGTTGCTCGATCAGCAGTTGAATCAGATTCAGTGGGAAGAGCCTTCTGATGACCAGTTGAAAAAAATGGAGCAATACTGGTTTTCACTTTCGGATCAGGAATTGGATGTTGCTCAATGGGAAGAGCCGACGGAAGAACAAATCGTTCGGTTGAACAATTTCTGGTTGTCTTTACCCGAAAATGACAAAGCTATTATCACGTCACCAGTCAGGAGAAAATTCAGTTTGGCTCATCCTGTGTATCGAATTGCAGCAGTAGCTTTAATTCTTGTGACAGGGGTTTTTCTTTTTTGGTCAAATTATCAATCTAAACAATTGGAAACTGTCCAGAAACACCCGGTTGAAAAGAACTTTGAAGATTCGCGGGTGACGAGCCAGAAAGGTCTGAAATACGATAAGCCGAGTACGGTTCAGTCTAAAAAGCAGATTGTGGATCTGGATAAAGATTCTATTTTTCAACCGGATATAGAGAAAGCAGATTCAATTCCAAATGAACCCACAAAACCGGAACCTCAGGAAACGGAAACAGCATCGTTCCGGGCTCCTAATGCTTATGAAACTCTGATTATTCAGCATCAATTGGATAATAAAGATAAACAGACATATCAGGAACGCGTTGAAAACGTGAATCAGATTCTTCAGCAGCTTGCGGTCGTTTCAAGAAGTCAAGCTAGTGAAATTGCTAAGCCTTTATTGAGCAGACAGTATCAATACGAATCCATTCTTCTGGAAAATCTTCCTCGGATGGAAGCGACATGGCAACTTGCGTCTATCCGTCTTCTTTCTGTTATTGGAAGGGAACGCTCATTTCCTTACCTGCTTCAATTTATGAAAAACTCCGCATTGCGATCAGAATCATTACAAGCACTTTCTGTAATAGCACCTGCAGAACGACTCTCTCAACTCATTCCGAATTTAAGGAACGATCAGGAAAAGAAATTGGTGTTGCGTGAATTACTTTCAAGAAACAGTCCTGCTTCTTTGAAATATTATTTTCAACAGGTCAAAAATAAAGAAGTTCGGAAAGTGGCGTTGACTGTTTTACCAGATGTGAAAAATCTGAACTATGAGTGGTTTTTTCAGTTGTTGAACAGTCCACTTTATGAGGATCAAATTAATGCAGCGTTTGTTCTGGGACGTTCCGACAATACCGAAGTCATCACCCGGCTGCTGAATATCGTTTCGCAACAGAATCATTCACGATCAGCCATTGTTGCGATCCTTGTGAGTGATCATGAAAAGGCAATACAATTTCTTGAAACCGCTATTCGGTACCCAGTTTTGTCTTCTGAAATTCATTCTGCGAGGACTCAGCTATCCGTCCAGGTGAATTAAAACATCTGAATTAAAAATAAAACAATTAATAATGCTCTATCAACTTTTGGAGAAAATACATGAAACAACTTAATATAACCCTGATACTTGCGATGTTAGTTTGCTCGTCCAGCTGGTGTTCCACAGGAAACGGAGCGGATGAAAAAAAGGAAGAATTAACAATCCTGGTTTATCAGGTGGGTGACTTGGTGACGAAAATTAAAGATTATCCTTATCAGGGGGGAGAGTTTCCGACTTCCGGTCCGTTAAATCCCCCCATGAAATCTGGAGGTAGTGCACCTTTTGTTAATCCCGTAATTAGTGGTTTTGGCGGCGGCGGGGGGAATTATGGTGGTGGCGGTGGGGGAGGAGGTTACAGTGTACAGGATCCTGTCGGAGAAGGTCAGTTTCAGTTTGCTGCGGGAACTTTTCAGGTAAATAGTTCTGGGGACAATCAACAGGGAAACCAAAATCAAATCACAACTCTTAATGTCTTAAAAACAATAATGGTTTCCATTGAACCTGAATCCTGGAAAGATAACGGTGGCACTGCAACGGGAACTGTTCTGGGTTCAATGTTGTTGATTCGACAGACTAAAAATAACCATGAAAATATTCAGGAATTATTACAGCAGATACGAGATAACAGTTCATCACGGAAAATGGTCCATATCACCGCCTACTGGGTTTGCTCAAATCATAAACTAAACATGATCGAATTAAACAGTAAGCAACCCTTTCCGATTCAGCTTGAAGATTCCGTGATGGAAAATATTCTGATGGATAAAGAAGGAAAAGCGAGTCAGGGATTTTTATCACAAATTACTTGTTTTAACGGGCAAACAGTTTGCATGACTTCCGGTGAAAGAAAGTCATTAATACATAATCTATTTGCTACTGTAGGAGTACATGCAGTTGGATATGGGCCTAAAATGATAAATCTTCATTCAGGAGTTGTCTTGCAGGTGAAGCCACAATTGGATCCCAGTGGAAAATCTGTTTCGGTTGATATTCAAAGCGTGATTACCAAATTGAATGAGACCCAAAAAAAACCACAGGGTGACAAGACCATCTATAGTGATACGAAAGGGAAAAATTTCAGCCTGGATGATATCAGCATGAATGTTCAGGAACTTTCCACCACAGTACGAATTCCTACTGGCAAGTTTGTTCTGATCGGAGGAATGACTCCCTCAAAAGATGTTATTGCAGGTGAATCGACTCTGCTTGGTTCCTGTTCCCTTATAATTCGAGTTCAGAAAATTGAGGAGAATGAAAATACAGCCGTTTCGGATAAAAAAACGCCTTAACATACTGGTATTAAATAAGATACCATTGGTGGTTAATGCAAATGAGAGGTGGTTTTTAGGACTGCCTCTCTTTTTTTGTCTTCCCAATATAACAGACAGATATTGTTTTAAACTTAGCTCTTGACCTGTTTTGATAAAAGTTCTATTCTCCCGTCCTTGATTGAACGATCAAGAATCGTTTCTCACATAAGACATGATGAGGAACAGGAAAAATAGAGGCGACCAATCGCCCCCGGAAGTAGCAGAAATTCTTAGCCCCCCTGGAATTCGTTACTTCCGGGATTTTTTATGCGCAGTGGTCTTTAATGTGCATCATATAAGCGGCTGTGTTATTAGTCAAGTTTTTTTTAGTCATTTTTAGGGCTCCAATGCGAATTAGTTTTTACCATCGTGTTCAAGATGACAAGCAGTTTTCTCATGCAAGCTACAAGCATGACTTTGAACGGTTTGCCTTCCGC
>JAJRVU010000372.1 GCA_024277145.1 Planctomycetota bacterium | reverse complement strand
GTCCAGCCGTTTCACGAAATGCATCCATCATGTCAAATGCATTTTCGTTACAGTAAAAATAGAGTGATTGAAAACGGGCTCCACCACCTGCTTCAAAATAAGTGATCCCTGCATCTTTTGCAGCTGCTAGTGCGGGGAGGAAATCCTTTGTTTGAACACGTGCACCATAAACGGATTGAAAGCCATCTCTGAAGGCTGTACACATGAATTTGACTTTTTTCTTAGCCACAAATTTACCTGCTATGTTAGAGATTATAAAAAATGTATGTTAACCGAATGAATATATAAAATATTTCAGGAAAGGACCGACCAGAGAACTCCTGCAGCAACCGCTGAACCAATCACTCCTGCAACGTTAGGAGCCATCGCATGCATGAGAAGAAAGTTATTTGGATCTTCCTGTTGACCAACCATATGAACCACTCGGGCAGAGTCAGGAACCGCCGAAACGCCTGCTGCACCTATCAACGGGTTGATTTTGTCCGTTAAAAAGAGATTCATGAATTTGGCAAACAGAACTCCACAGGCAGTTGCTATTGCAAAGGACAACGCCCCAAGTGTAAAAATTTTCAGGGAGTCACTTTTAAGGAATGTTTGAGCCTGAGTACTGGCACCAACGGAAAAGCCTAGCAGAATGGTCACAATATCAATTAATGCAGTTCTGGCTGTATTGGCTAATCGATCTGTCACGCAGCATTCTTTCATCAGGTTTCCAAAGAATAGCATTCCAATCAAAACAATCGATCCAGGAGCAATCATCGTGCAAATCAGGAATGCAATAATTGGAAAGAGTATTTTCTCTCTCGTTGAAACTTCTCGGGGAGGTTTCATCCGAATGAGTCGTTCTTCACGACTTGTAAGAAGTTTCATGATGGGAGGTTGAATGACAGGGACTAACGCCATATAGGAATATGCAGCAATAGCAATGGCCCCAAGTAATTCAGGCGCCAGTTGAGTTGCAAGAAAGATCGCAGTCGGACCATCCGCTCCACCAATAATTCCAATGGCACCCGCCTGAGCAGGGGTGAATCCAAGATAAAGCGAACCGATCAAAGTAATGAAAATCCCCAGTTGAGCCGCTGCCCCTAGCAGAATTAAGCGAGGATTCGAAAGCATGGTGGAAAAGTCGGTCATCGCACCAATGCCCAGAAAGATCAATGGAGGAAACAGACCTTCTTTCACTCCAAAATAAATATAACTTAAGACACTTCCTTCATCGTAAACAGAAAGGAGCATCGTATCGCTTGTGGGGATATTTCCGACAAGAATTCCGAATCCGATCGGGACAAGCAGAAGAGGCTCATAATCTTTGGTGATGGCCAAAGTAATAAAGACAAGACCTACCACCAGCATGATTGCATTACCCCAAGTCATTTGGGCAAAGCCAGTTGTCAGGAAAAAATCTTTCAGATGTTCCATGAGGTGCTTTCGAGACTCTCTAGTTTTGACTAAGAGTAAATATAGTTAAATCATTTAGTTAATTATTTGTTTGGGAATGAAGTGCAAAACCGATTGCTGCAACCAGAGCTTCATCATCTCCATTTGAGCCATTTCCTGCAGTAGGAGTTGAATGGTGATGTCCTTCAGATTCTGGATAGATTTTTTCAAGAAGAGGGAGTACCTTCGGCATCATGCTCAGGATAAAAGTGATCAAAATTAATGCGGAAAAGACAATAGTCATTCCGGTGATAGAAATCCAGATGCCATCTGCATCAATTACATTTTGAAAGGAAACCTTAAGAAGTAGCATTGACTGCTGATCCTGTCTCTTTGATGTTATTTGATTTATATTTTAGAACAAGCCTGTTATTCATCAGTTGTTGACGAAAAACGCACCTGATCTCTCTTCCAAATAAAATGAGTATTTTTATAAAAAGGGAATACCAGAGGCACCATAGAGTAACGAAGCATTTCTCAGACGACAACCGAAGTAAATGTTTGATATCATAAACACACGAAATCTTCTAAACTAAGACTGTATTAGGGTTTTTGTGGTATTCTGGACTTTATTCGTTCCACTCAATTGCAGGTTGGCTTTTCCACAAAGAAAGCTCAGCTGCGAAGTAACTCGAATCGTCTTGAGAAACTTTAACCTTGATGATTCAAACCTGTTTTTTAAGAAATATTCTATCATGGTCAATCCAATACTCAGAAAATGGAACTTTGGGGATAATCAATGGACGATGGGGGATTTCCCTCGTTTAATGGGTATTGTGAATGTCACACCTGACAGCTTTTCCGATGGCGGGATCCATCAGTCTGTTGATTCTGCGATTGAACATGCCCTGAATCTGGCTGATCAAGGGGCTGATATTCTTGATATCGGGGGGGAATCAACAAGACCGGGGGCGGAACCTGTTTCCGAGAAGCAGGAACTGGAAAGAGTGATTTCCGTTATTGAGAAACTATCGTCGCTGACAGAGGTGCCCATTTCCATTGATACAATGAAATCGGTTGTTGCAAAAGAAGCGATTCAAGCGGGAGCCATCATTGTGAACGATGTGTCCGGCTTGGAGTTCGATCCGGCCATGCCTTCAGTTTGTGCAGAAACCAATGTCGGTCTGATTTGCATGCATATGAAAGGAGATCCGCAAACGATGCAGGATCAGCCTGTATACTAAAATGTTTGTCAAGAGATCACAGAATATCTAAACGAGCGAATTGAATTTCTTAAACAGAGTGGAATACCACAAGAGCGAATTGTTATTGATCCTGGTGTCGGTTTTGGGAAAACTGCAGAGCATAATATGGAAATCATGAAAAATATTTCTACATTCCGTGATACAGGTTCTCCTGTTTTGATTGGCCATTCCCGAAAACGATTTCTTTCAAAGATGATCGGAAGAAAAATTGACGAGCGATTAGCAGGAACCATTGGTGTAAGTATTGCACTAGCCATCCAGAATGTGGATATCATTCGAGTGCATGATATTCAAGCAGTCAAAGATTCCCTCATCGCCTGGAAAAGTCTGAGCGATGGAGTTCCTCTGTAATTCGGAATGTGCCTGGCTTCAGGCAGCTTTTCTCAGGCAGCTTTTCTCAGGGGTATTGCCTGTTGACACCAGTTGATCCAATCTGTCACTTCTTCCAGATCACGCTCTTTGCACGAACGAAGCATTCGTTGCCCTTCAGTTGATTCCACATAGGGCGTGACCGTATCGAGCAATCCTTCAGGTTCCTGTAATGCGATCGCTTCCGGAGTTGTTAATTCACAGGCAATCAGAATTTGAACGTCATGTCCGCGAATAAATGGAATCCTGCAGTTCAATTCCGCTTGCAGTTGCCAGTCACGAACCGTTTCCGGTTTGATATGCCAGACGTTCAATTTTTTTGCAGTCTCTTCCGGGCTTGCATTAAGAAGATCAGTGACCGTCAGAATTTTCATTTTCTTCAATCGCTTGGCAGTTTTTGCGCCGATGGATGGGGCTTCCACTACAGGTTCGTCAGGGTCAAGATAAAATTTGAGTTCTTTATTCCCTGCTGAGATAGGAGTTGAAATCGGTTTTGTCTTACTTTCAGAAACAGGTTTTTTATTGACAGAATATTTTTCCATACCATAATTCACCGCAGCAATCGGAGCAGGGGACTCTGGTTTAACAAGTTTGGGGGCAGGAATTTCAACTGCTCTGGTTTCTTTAATCTCAACGGTTTTTTCTCTCTGAATAACGGTTTCTTTCTGAGTAACGATTTCTTGCTGAGTAGAAGTCCTTTTATCCGTTGTTTTATCGAAGAATCGATCCAGAGGTCGTTCCGATTTTTTAATAGGTGCTGGCTCAGTGGCAGCTTGTTTTGCAAAAACAGGTAGAGGTTTTGGTTTCACTTTTACGGGCTCTGTTTTTTTCGCTATCGGCCTGGTTTTTTCTGCGATGGGTTTCAGCTTTTTCACAGGATGATTGGTGCCCACAGGTTTTTGAGTCTTTGAAACGCTTGATTTTTTATTTAAAACTTCCTTTTCATATAACTGTTTGATTTCTCTGTCATCTTCAGGAAGGTTTTCAACCAGCTTGCCTGTTTCCTGGATTTCGTTATAAATTGCAGTGATGATTGCTTTTTCTTTTGAGTCAGCCATCTTTTTTGTGACCCAGAAAATGGGAATGGTCATGGTTGATAGAACGCCGTGTAATCCGATGCTTGTTCGAGGAGGAATGACATCTGCTTCTTCAAATGCTTTATCAAGAATCCGTGAGAATCCAACAGATGCATATCCTATGAGTGAAGCAAGCCGAGCGCGACTTCCGTCATCTAGCCCTTCAGGTGGTCTGCGTCTCCCTTTTTTCAAGTCGTAGTTATCAACAAGAAAATCATAATGATGATTGGCAGTTTCTCCTCCTTCTTTCACCATCACACTTAACCAGTTTGCTCCCGAGGGAACATTGACATCGGGATAACCCCCTAAATCTTCTTCAAGAATTTCTTGTAGAATTTCATACGATTTTGCAATACTCCATTCCGCTGCACGATGAATTTTACCTTCCTTCTCGCTTTGAGCGGTGTGAAATGGCTGGATCGGGTCTGTATAGTAATGGCTTAAAACGCCTGCACTATAAATTGCTTCTTTCCAGTTTTCTTCCCGGAGATGTTCCACCGTAATTTTGTACCACTTCAAAGAAGTCTTGATGGCCCCTCCCCAGTAATTATCCTGAACATGCAAAACATGATTCCTGAAGTCTTTGAAGTCTTTGTCAGGAGCTTTGGATCCGGTTAGGTACGGTTCTATATTTTTCAGGAAAAGGTTAGACCATTGATCAGCGTAAGGAGATTGAAGGTGCCTGAGTGCGTCCATCGCCAGTTTATGGTGAGTGCTTTTAGTTTTCCATGCGAACAGAACATTGTATAGAAGTGGCATCGGACATCCTTGAAGTTGATGACGGAAAGGGCTTATCTGAAAGTCGAATGTGGTTTATTCTCTGATCCTTCAGGGGAGTTCACTCAGCGCAAAACTTCTCCGAAGTACCTTTAGTTATTGCATCGTTGAATAGCATGAAGCTTTATATAAAGGCTCTAACCCGCTACACGTAAACGAAGATCACTCTAATAACATCGGAAAGCAGGATGGATGGAAACGAGGGGAAAATCGTTTTCAGTGGAATAACCGCTAAAATCCTAATTTAAGAGTGTGCGGATGAACATATGTTAATCTTGAGGGAAAGCAGGTTCTGGGAGAATAAAAAGTCGTGCAATTTGAGGATGTGTTGCATAATAATGCGCTTTTATTGATCACTCTCATGATCTCCTTTTATTAAAAGGTAATATTTAGCTTAAAATTATGGGCTGCATTATTGGCACGGGATATGCAGTATAGGTAAATCAGTGGTAGGTTCCTTGGCCCGCGCTTACCATATGACTGAAGAAAGGCGTTTCGAGCAGATTTGTTCGGGACGCTCTTTTTTTATACCTGGAAATAACCTGATGAAATTATTTTTCACATAGTTCCATAAACAGATCGACTCGGCTTTGAATGATATCAAGGCTTTTATTCCAGAACTCAGGTTCAGAAAGATCATAATTAAACGTGGATTTAACAGCTTCTTCTGTGTCCATTGATCCTGTTGCAATCAGGAATTGGCTGAAACGGGATTCAAATTCTTCTCCCATTTCTTCTGCAAGGGCATAAAGTCCAAGTGAAAGAAGATAACCAAACGTGTAGGGGAAATTATAAAAAGGCCAACTGGAAATATAGAAGTGAAGTTTTGAAATCCAGAATGTTTCATTCCACCCGTTTTCATCCAGGACATCAAGATAGGCTTCTTTTTGTGCTTTGACCATAAGTTCCGAAAGTCTCTCTGCACTTAATTCTCCTTTTGCGCGTTCCAGATGGAATTGGTCTTCAAAGAGAAAACGAGAATGAATATTCATCAGGTAGGTGGCAGAATCTGTGAGCATTTGCTCCAGGATCATTTTTTTATCACTGTCGGATTCCGAAAACTTCAATCGATCTTCACCCAGCACACATTCAGCAAAAGTGGATGCAGTTTCTGCCAAATTCATCGGGTAATCCTGATGAAGGAAAGGTTGATCATTGAGTACATGGGAATGATAAGCATGCCCCAATTCATGAGCGAGAGTCGACATGCTGTCTGCTGTGTCGGTATAAGTCATGAAAATCCGGGATTCCTGACGGATTGGTAATCCTGTGCAAAATCCCCCCTGTCGTTTGCCCGATCTGTTTTCTGCTTCAATCCAGTGATTTGTCAGAGCATTTTCTGCAAACTCACCCATGTCAGTACTGAATGATTGAAAAGTCTGGATGATTTGCTGGCATGCGTCATCGTAAGGAATGTGGTTTGATTGTGAATCAAGTGGCAAGGGAGCAGTTAAGTCGTACCAACTCATTTTATCCAAGCCAAGAAGTCCAGCTTTTTTTTCAAGGAATGTCTTAAGCATTTCTTTGCGGCTGGTGATTGTTTCCCACATGGTATTTAGTGTTTCCCGCTTCATCTTGTTGAATCGAAGAGGGGAATCAAGATGATCTTTCAATCCCAGATGGCGGTAACGAGTTAACCGAGTACCTGCAATATGATTTAATGCAGAAGCACAAGTCTCTCCAATGGACTCCCATGCTTTTTTTGATGAATAAAAATTGTTTTCCCGGATTGATCTTTCAGGGCTGTCAAAACTGACTTGTCCGGGAGACTTCTGAATGATTTCTCCTTTTTCGAAAACTTCAATTTTTAAAGAGCCTGAAAGTTGATCATATAATCTTCCCCATGCGTGGATTCCATCAACACTTAATTCTGCTGCAAGGATTTCCTGTTCTTTAGGTAATCGAAAAGCAGCGTCTTTTTTGCACGATTCAAGATAGTAGGCAACTTCCTGTAATGCAGGGTTGGATTCAATAAATTGGCTTAAGGTTTTGTTGCTGGTTTTCGCGATTGCCAGTTCAATATTAGTTGAGATTTGAGTCCCTATGGGATCAAGTGTTGCGAGTTGCGCTTCCATTTTCTGGATTGTTTTATTCTCTGCATCTGCAGCTGCATGGCATGAAACAAAAGAATTCATACTTTGAGACAGGATATTGAGGTCACTATAAATTTTCAGGAATTCAGCCCAATGCTCAGAGATACTCTCTTCTACTTTGATTTTAGGGAGTTGCTCAGATGCAGCTGCAAGACCCATGTAATGGTCGTGAAGATGTTGTAACTTTGACTGGAATTCTTCTTCCTCCGGGTGAGGAAAGAAAATATCAAGATTCCACTGCTGAGGAAATTCGCTTGTTTGTGGGGATTCACTGGTTTCAGGCATTTTTGTGATTACTCAATTAATTAAAAATAGATTAAATCAGTTTTCTGGCAAGGAAATATTTTCTGGCCCACAAATAGAAAATATCACCTTCAGGATTCTATTTAATAGTATTCTGGAATTATAAATTACACCAGACCTAATTTTCCTTTATTTATTCTTGTTTAAAAATGAATCCGGGGGACATCAGGGGATCGGGGTGTTTTGATATCACATGTTTATTAATGAGTTAAGCAGTTGAAGTGGTTCTTTTTCTGAAACGATCAAATTTTGATGATCAGGGTGGATAAATTGGTGTTCGACTGCATGGTCAATTAATGAGATAAGCGGGTCATAATAATGGTCGGTATTCAATATTCCAATCGGCTTGTAGTGAAACTGTAGTTGAGCCCAGGTGATAATTTCCAGCAATTCTTCAAAAGTACCAAATCCTCCCGGCATAGCAATAAAACCATCGGATAGCTCTGCCATGGTTGCTTTTCGTTCGTGCATATCTTTGACGATACGCATATCAGGAACACCATCATGAATGAGTTCTTTTCGGGAAAGGGCTTCAGGAATCACGCCAATAACATGCCCATGGTTTTCCAGGACCGAATTAGCGATCTCGCCCATTAAGCCAATGCTTCCTCCGCCATAGACGAGAGTGATTTTTTCATCGGCCAGAAGCTTTCCGAGTTCCCGGGCTTTCGTTTTATAAATTTCTTTTGATCCTGAAGATGAACCACAAAAAACACAAAGATGATTGATAGTTTGTTTAATTTGAGGGATTTCACTAAATGGTGACATCTTTTTACTCATTCGTATGTTGAATTACTGAAAATGAATCAATGAAAGTCTATATGTTAGTCCATTTTAAGATTATATTGAAAGTTGCCTGAAGATTGATATTTGATTGGAATAAAAGAAAAGCACCATCTTCAACCGATAATAATCTTTGCTAAAATAAGCCCAATAAAGGTATCTTAGAGACGTTACTTGCTTGATAAAATATATCTTAATACATTACTATAAGTTTTGACTGGCTGAATGTCAGTAAGAATTTGAATCACTTCTTATTTCAATTCTGGTATGAGGATGTGGATTTAAAGGGTTAATTTTCGGTTATTTCCGGGATTTGGGAAGAGCCTCAGTTATTCCATTCAGGAATAGCGATAAGATAATAATTAAATTGTGTACAATTAGGATTTAGTGATGACTGTAATTGCGTGATTATAGTTGTATTAAATAGTCTGAATTAGGAATGTGTCATGAACTCTGGAAATAAACGGATTAGTTTAGAGGAAGTTGGCCAGGCAACTGTAGTTAGCTTTGTTGACAAAAAAATTCTCGATGAGACCAATATTCAGGTTATAGGAACTCAGTTATTTAACCTTGTTGAAGAAGATGACCGAGATCAACTTGTGCTTGATTTTTCAGATGTCGAATATCTATCCAGTGCGGCTCTTGGAAAATTGATCACACTGGATAAAAAAGTCAAAGCCAAGAAGGGCAAGTTGCGACTTTGCTGCATACGTCCTGAAATTTACGAAGTTTTTGCCATCACTAAACTGAATAAATTGTTTAAAATTTATGACGATCAGGCAGAGGCTTTAGCTTCATTTTAGTTGCATTTTTCTACTGAAATTTGCTTTACTTTTATTTCTATTCAGTCAGCATTTCTGCTTTAATTATTCCAGTCTTATGGGCATCAAAGACGAATTTGAAATCAATATTCCAAGCGATACTTTTGAAGGTCAAAAAGTACAGTTTCGAATTATAGAACTTCTTAAAGATAATGATTTTACGGATCGTGATCTTTTTGGAATGCGCTTGGCCCTTGAAGAAGCGCTGGTTAATGCCATCAAGCATGGAAACAAGCTTGCAGATGACAAACAAGTGAATGTTGTTTGTGAAGTTCATGATTCTCACGTTAAGGTCATCATCACTGATCAGGGAGATGGCTTCAAATTACAAGACATTCCTGATCCTACTGAAGAAGAAAACCTTGAGAAGCCCTGTGGTCGCGGGATTATGCTTATGAAGGCCTATATGACCTCAATTGAGTATAATGATGTTGGGAATTCAGTAACCTTTATCAAGAATCGTACCATCGAAGATTGATCGAAACGGGACTTTCAATCCTGGAATCAATGCATCAATTTCAGGGCTGTTTTTCGATATTAGATGAATGTTCAGGTTCTGAGTTTACAATCTCCTGCATGGATACTTCTGGCTTGGATCACTGCTTAAAAGGGTTAATTCAACGCAGGAATACGCAAGGATCAAAATATTCAGAAAAAACAGGCTTAAAAGGGTTGCAAGAACGAGCTTTTTTTCCTATTTCTGTGTCATTAAATGTGTTACGCCAATTATGCATTTGATTCCTCGATAGCTCAATTGGTAGAGCGAGCGGCTGTTAACCGCTAGGTTATAGGTTCGAGTCCTATTCGAGGAGCTTTTATCTGTGGAATTAAATAAATACCGTTTGTGGTAGTTAACTTCATGGAAAACTGATTTATTAGAAGCCCTGAAAGTAATATGCCTTCGGGGTTTTTTTACGTCTGGATCTCGGTGTCGTAGAATTATTAACGGCCTTCACATATTATATTGAGGTGTAAAGTATTTAATACATACAAGAATATAAGAAAGGTTACGAAGATATGGCCTTAAAGCCAATTAAAAGCTCTTGCTTGTGCCTGTTTACTTTTCTGGTTTTGTTCGGACATTCTACAATTCTTAGAGCTGGTGAAATTTCTCTTCTTAAAATTTATGACGATGGTCAATACAACTCGTTCACAGACTTGGCAATATTTGATGGCCAATACTACTGCACGTTTCGTAGTGCAATATCACACGGCGGTGCAAGCCATAATGTCCTGGGATCAATTGTAGTAATACGATCCACAGATAAGAAAGAATGGCGAGAAGTTGCTCGCTTTACAGAAGGTAATGTTGATTTACGGGATCCTAAATTATTGGTCACCCCTAATGAGATCAGGGTTTATGCAGTAGATTGCAGGCTTCGTCCGAAAGGTGCAATTCAATATGCAAACAGATCGTGGACCAGCAAGGATGGTAATTCCTGGAGTTCTTCCAGATTGATGGCACCCGGATATATATTCTGGAGGCCAAAAATGAATAACGGTCGGTTTTATGTTCCCGCTTATGTTCGCCGACCCGGTTACTGTTGCGTTGATATTCTCGTTTCTGAAAATGGTTATGACTGGCATGTTCAATCAACTCCTTTGCCTCCCCAAAAAGTACAGGGAGAGACTTTATGGGCCAATGAAACGGAATTACTGTTTTTGAAAAATGGGAAAGCTTTATTGTTTGCAAGAAGGAATTATTCAGGGACTCCGAATCCGAAATTTGTTAAGTTGGGAGGATTTCGTCAGGGAATTGTACTTGAATCTGATTCAGAAAATTTAACCCAATGGAAGGTTCTCGACGAAAGTCTCTTTTTTCATTGCCCTGCAGCAATAGAACATAAAGGGAAAATATATCTTGCAGGACGTGACAAACATCCACTTGGGGCTGGAAGAGTGACTGAAACAGGCCGATTATGGGAATTTGTGCCGGGGCAGGGATTTACCGAATTGGTTCATTTTAAAACTCACGGTGATTCTTCTTATCCGGGCATCGTTGCTCAAGGGAATGAACTATTAGTGAGTTATTACTCAACTCATGAAGGCGAGACCGCTTATTTTGAAAAGCCGGGAAAGGCTGATATTTATTTATCACGGATTAATATTGAATAACAGTATTGGTCATTCAGATATCCAGTATGATTAAGTGTAAGTTGTTCATCTCAATGTTGATCCTCAGGTTACTGTGAAAGAAATGGTTACTATCATGCTACGATTGACAAGTTTCAAGCTCGTTTTATGTATTGTCTCTTTATTGGTTCTGAATATTAATATTATCAATGCAGAAAATAAACCCAAAGCGGTAAGCAAACCCAAATCAGATAGTAAGCCAAAGGCAGAAATCAAAGCGAAAGCGGAACCGAAGCCTCTGGTTTTGCCGAAAGCTTTTATTGATGGCATTGGTCCCGGATGGGTTCAGTTGAAGGAAGCCGATTTTGCTGATGTGAATGGTAATCCTGAAACGTGGGAATGGAATGATGGATTTCTGAAAACGACCGGAAAGCCGATTGGCGTTTATAAAACCAAAAAACAATTCACTAATTTTGAACTGGTCATTCAATGGAGGCATATGGAATTCGGCGGAAACTCCGGTGTCTTTGCGTGGGTCCCCGCAACTGCTTTAAAAGGTCTTCCCAAAGGGAAATTACCTCGGGGCGGGATTGAAGTTCAAATGCTTGATCATGGGTATCTGGTTAATTATAAAAAACGGACCGGAAAAGATGTGAGTAATAATATTTCGACCAATGGAGACATCTTTCCTGTTGGAAAATCAACATTAAAACTGTTTCCTCCTCTTTCTGAAAATGGAAGCAGAAGTGCACCTTCAAAGAACCTGAGTAATGGTGCAGGGAAGTGGAACCACTATTACGTTCGTGGAATTAACGGCGAGATTCGATTGTGGGTTAATGGGGAAGAAGTTTCAGGGGGAAACAATGCGAATCCGAGTTCCGGGCATCTTTGCCTTGAAGCGGAAGGGGCACCTGTCGAATATAAAAATATCAGGATTCGAGAACTTCCCTAATTGATTTATTTGTGAAATCAAGGTTGCGCAGTTTCAATTCTGTTCTCAACAGGAGTTGTTTTTCGAGTGATGATTATCAGCAAGATGCCACTGACAAATACTGCAATATCTGCAACGTTAAAAATTCCGGTTCTGATTGGTCCAATGCCAATGTTTAAAAAATCGGTGACAAGTCCGTTTTGAAAAACCCGGTCGATTAAATTTCCCAGTCCTCCTGCCAGGAAGAAGAGAAGCAGGACAAACTGGCTTAGCTTCATGTTCCAGCGTGCTATAATGATTCCTGAGACAATCATTAGAACCAGGCTGTTGAGCCCAATGAAAAAACCGAATCGTAATTCTGGCGAAAACGAACTTCCAATACTGAGAAATCCACCCGAATTCAAAGCATATTGCAAGCGAACAGTGTCGTTCAGGAATGATTGTGTAGACGAATCTTTCAGGCTTTGGGTAGCCATATATTTGGTGAATTGATCGCAACCGATGCAACTGGTGAGTATAAAGCCAGCAATCAGCAAACGACCCATTTTACTAAAATATTGAGACATTTATCCCATTCCAAAAAGGTTAATATTAATTCTCCTGTTGTTATAGTAGTGCTCTGTCGAGCTTTAAATGTCATGCATCAATTTGCAATAGGCACGCTCGTTGGCGTGCTATTCACTCTGGGTTGGGTGACATTTATATATAGACGGAGTAGTAGTTAAAGTGGGGATTGTAGCAGCGTTGTGTTATTTTATCCAGATCATATTTTTTGCCTGAATTCGATTCAAAACCGCTCGATTTCTGGAGTTCAACATTTCTAAAGTGTTTACAGTAAAGATAATAACGCAAACTTCTCTTTACCCAAATTCTGAAAAAATCTAATATCCTCTTTCTGAGAACCTCAGGATTTCTTCTTTGTTCCCTTCATAAAAATAATTATTAATAAATCAGACTGAGAAAGTGACCCAGATACCAAATGGAGTTGAAAAGCTTAAAGCTGAATTTGGATAACGACAAATTATCCAATGAGAAAAAGATATGGAATCAATCAGTGCTATTTTTACTGGTTGCAGTTGCCATTCTGTTTTTGTTTTATGGTTTGGGGAATTTTCGAACACTCGGTTCCCATGAAGGCTATGCAGCGGTTCCTGCTCAGGAGATGCTTGATAGTGGAAATTGGATCGTTCCTCAATTCGGGCATAAGCCACGTTTACAGAAACCGCCTCTCTCCTATTGGGTCATTGCATTTACTTCCAGGTTTACGGTAGGAGAAGTGACTGAATGGACAGCGCGATTTCCTTCTGCCCTTGCAGCTTTGCTTCTTGCTGTTGTAATGGGTTACTGGGCGGGAAAATGGTACGGCGTGAAATCAGGAATTGCAGCAGTTGTAATTCAGGTGACCTCTGTTTATGTGATGACATACGGGCGTAAAGCCGAAATCGATATGATCCTTTGCCTGCTAACAACCTCTGTACTTTTTTTAATTGCCAGCGAAAACAGGTTGGAAAGTCGTCAGAAAAACTTTTTCAGGTGGACTGGGATTTTTATACTGCTCAGTCTCTCCTGGCTTGGAAAATTTCATTATGGCTTAGCGATGGTGTTGGTACCCGTGGCTATATATTTCATCACAGAAAAGAAATATCGTCATTTTATTAAATTTCTCCATCCGGTTGGACTCCCGATATTATTAACTGCAATATTCCTCTGGCCTTATCTTGTTTTGCAAGCAGTGCCGGATGCTCGCGAAATCTGGATGGAGGAAACAGTCGGTCGTGCTTCTGGATTATTGGGGCATGATCCTGTCTGGTTTTATATACCACGAATCATGATGTGTACTCTTCCGTGGTTTCCATTTTCAGTTTTTGGAATACCGGAAAGTTTGCGAAAAGCGATTCGTAGCAAAAGTCCACAGGAGCGATTTATCTGGATCTGGTTGATATCCGATTTGGCCATCATAACATTGCAACCTATGAAACATATCCATTACCTCTTGGCAGTGCTGCCTGCAATGACACTTCTTTCGTGTCAGCCTCTTGCTCAGTTTTATGCTTATGTCAAACAGAAAAAGCCTGAGATTAATTCTACATTTTTTAAGTGTTGGAATTTCAGTTTGGTTGTTTTAGCCCTGGCTGGGATTTATATGCTATCTCAAATGGAAATGTATTTTTCAAAGCCATTTGAGGGACTGGTTTTATTTGTGTTATTATTTTCTTTGATTGTTAATACATGTTATTACAAAAAACAATTCAGGATTGCTTTTGCATCACTCATTATTTTGTTGGGTGGAACTTATGTTATTACAAATGATCAGTTGGTACCTTTATTTGATTCACGGTTACAGGTTGCGAAATTTGCGAGAGAAATCGGCGAAGATGTACCTGCCAAACAAAAGATATGGTTTTATAAAACGGGCATGGATCCGATCCTTTTCTATGTAGACAGACCTGTTTACCGAGCGACATCAGTAGAAAAGATTGAGTCTGTCTTGTATCAAACAAATAATATATTTGTTCTGGCGCGTGAAGAAAAAATTAAAGAGCTGGCCGGTAGTGGGAGAATTACGGTTCTTAAGAAGATGGAGGTCGATTCTCATTCCATTCAGCCTAAGCGTAATGACTTTGTACTGGTGAAATTAAACAAAATCTCTGAACTCGTATCGCAGAAAAATTAGTTTTGTTTCGAGTTGATTATTCTTAAATTCAGCTGTCATCAGGTTTGTTCTTCTTTGGATGCCTTGAAATATTGTTTGAACCCTGCTCTAAATAGAGGGCTTATTCTTACTCTATTTTAGACGTACTATCTTTCTTAAACAGGTCCATTCATGAGCGATCAGGCACCGGAAAATAACAGAATTAATGAGGATAACAAATCCGCACAGGTTGTTGAAACTGCTGAGCGTCAATCATTCTTTTCAGAATTGAAATCGTCTGAAGACTGGTGGGCTGTCTGGCTGGGAATCCTGATTCTGGCAGGGGCATTTCTTTCTGTTTACTGTACTCTTCCGGTGGACTTCAAAGATCAAGTGGTTACTGCAGAAAAAAATGACAAAAAAGTCAAGCTGACAAGTCCATTGAAAAAATGGCTGGGAAAACCGGGGATCTGGACCGGGTCACCGATGGACGCATTTTATTTGTCTCAAGACCGTGCTGACGTATTGAATAAAGAATTGGCGGAAGCGAGTGGTCAGGATTTATCGAAAGATTCCGCACCTAAAAAAGTATTTAAACCTCATAATAAATATCAGGGGTTAATTGGAATATTTATCATCTCAATCCTCTTTTTTGGAATGGGAGTCAAAGTACAAGGGAAATCATTTACGCAATTTTCGATTGCTTTTGTCTCTCTTTTCCTATTAGCTATCCTCGCCTATATTCTTGCAGGTCAACTTGTCATCAAACATTATAATCTGGAATATGCACTTTGGGCGCTTCTTGTTGGTTTAATTATCAGCAATACGATTGGTACTCCGAAGTTTTTAAAGCCTGCAATCCTGACGGAATTCTATATTAAAACGGGGCTTGTTCTTCTAGGGGCAGGGGTTCTTTTCAGCAAGCTTTTGGTGCTTGGTGTTCCCGGAATATTTGTTGCCTGGGTAGTGACTCCTATTGTTCTTGTTTCAACATACATCTTCGGACAGAAGGTTTTGAAAATAGAATCTGCTTCTTTGAATATGGTGATCTCTGCAGACATGTCTGTTTGTGGTGTCTCCGCTGCCATCGCTACTGCTGCATCGTGCAAGGCCAAAAAGGAAGAACTCTCTTTGGCAATCGGGCTTTCACTTGGTTTTACTGTTGTCATGATGGTTGTACTACCTGCGGTCATTAAGGCTATGGGTTTAAGCCCAATTTTAGGAGGTGCCTGGCTTGGGGGGACTATTGATGCAACAGGAGCAGTTGCTGCTGCTGGTGAATTTCTGGGTGATCAAGCTTTGGAAGTTGCGACGACAATCAAGATGATTCAAAATATTTTAATTGGTGTGACTGCGTTTTTAGTGGCTATTTACTGGGTGACGTTTGTTGAAAAAAGAGAAGACAACAAGAAACCGAACGCAATGGAAATCTGGTACCGTTTTCCCAAATTCATCCTTGGGTTTGTGACCGCGTCCCTGGTATTTTCTTATCTATATACAGCTTTGGATGGTGGTGATGTGATCATCAATACGATGGTTAAGCAGAGTACTAAGACAATTCGGGGATGGTTTTTCTGTCTTGCGTTTGTCAGCATTGGCCTGGATACCAATTTTCGTGAATTAGCGAAGCATCTCAAAGGAGGGAAACCTTTGATTCTGTATGTTTGTGGTCAATCATTAAACCTGTTACTCACATTATTCATGGCTTGGCTGATGTTTGAAAATCTGTTCAAAGAAGAAATTCAAAAGATATTTCCATGAGTTTACCTAAATTGATCAATCCGAAAATTCAAAAAATCATAGCTTTCATGCTCGTGATCGGAGGTTTATTGGCTGTTTGGGGAGTTGTACTTCCTTCCTTAACCAGACAGCCTGCAGTTGCAGCGAGAATTATTGAATTGGAAATGAAGGGGATTGATCCAAGTGCCATGTATTACACGGATCTTGAAATTGCAGAAGAAATTTCTTACCGGGTGGAAAACGCGGTCAGTGAAAACCCTGATTTGCTCTGGTCATTGAAGAGCAATTAAGTCTTTTTCAATTCGGAAATGCTTGAAGTGTTTCTAAACCGTTTCCTGAGTATTGCAACGATAATTAACGCAATCAGCCAGGGGCCGAATTCAATCCACGTGATTACAAAATCAAAAAATGGACCACCGTTGAAATTGGTTCCCGGAACAAGAGTCGATTTCCACTGGTGAATAAACCAGAATCTCAGATAATAGATAAACAATAACCCTGCAAGGTAGTGCCAGACTTTATTCCTGGCAAATGGAATAAACGGTAGTGCCCAGGTCCAGTACCACGGGTTCTGGGTTGGTGCAAGTAGAAAAAACCAAGCTATCGTCAGGAATACCGATTCCAGAAAAATTTGTTGCGTCGGTTTTTTTTCAATTCTGATACAAAGCCAGACTATGAGCATGCCAAACGCAAAAAGAGTGATCAATCTTGTCAGCATAAAAGGGATATTGCTTGAAGAGGTTTCAGTGATTGATGATGTTTTTTGTGATATCTGTTCCACAAAGGATTCGGGTAAAATGGAAAACCACAATTTTTCGTCCTCTTTTTCAGGATTCGGCTTCAAATTTTCATGAATCAGCATGAAAAGAAAATCATTCATTTCCCAGTGAGAAAGAAATTCTTTAATTCCCGTTTTGGAGTCCTCTTTCTGAGGAAGTTCGTAATCTATAGGGAGTGGTGGCGAATCATCCAATGAAGGGTGGGTGGGATTCGATAGTTCAAAATTGTCTGCACTGTTTTGCGTTTCATGAACAACTTCAATTTTTTCACTCAGCCGGGGAATGAACATGGGGGAACAAATTAACATGCTGACCAAAACAGTTGCTGTCGTAACAAAGGATGCTCTTTTGAAAGATTGGATTTTCCAGAGGAATATAAATAGTATTGGCAACAGGATGACCGGGAAAAGCTTGGCGCCGACGGAAAGTGAAAAAAATAGTATTCCCAGTGCACTGTAAGCAAGCTGTTTTTTGGGTTCCGGAGTAATTGATTGGCTCGTGGAATTCTTGACTGATTTTAATAAGAAAAAGCATGCCCAGACCATAAAGCAGACTGCAATCGAATCAAGATGACCACTGTTTGCAAATTCTTTTAGTATCAGTGGACACCATGCGTAGGAAAGAATCCATGCTGGAGAAAGTCCGTTAAGGGCAAGCAGTTTTTGTATTCCCCAAATTGTGAAAAGATCAAAAAAAATGATCCAGAATTTCATTACTATTAAATGGGTTGAGATGTTGCTATTTTCCGGTGTGCAAAACGCAGCGACTGCAAAGACAAATTGGCTGACTGGTGGGTAAATTGTGGTGATTTCAGAATAATGAACCCGTGAAAGAATCGTATGAACTGCTTCCGATGAGGTGCTTAATTCAGCCAATTTTGAAAGACGAGTTTCTGAAGAACCACGTTGGGTTGCTGAGTCGATCACTTGTTGAGGAGAGAATTCGTAGGGGGAGTGACCACTTGAAACCACTTCACCATCCCACATGTATCGATAAATATCCAATTCCAAAATCGGGGTGGAAAATAAGAGAACTATCCGCATGAGAAATGCGAATCCCCAGATAATCAAAAGAAGGGTTCGAGTTGGTTTTAAACGTGAAAGATCATGAAGTAAAGCAATGTATATCATTGAACCGAGCAGAAAGAGTCCTACGATTAGTGGGATTGGTCCCGGTTCATTGTTTTCAAAACGAAATTTGAAGCTGAGGATCGCAATGGCAGCCATCAAAATGGTTAACAGAAAACCACCAATATTTATTTTTCTGTTATCCATCTGTTTGAAGTTCATTATTGGTTAATATCCGGCGGGCGAAGTCATTAATGTTTAAAAGGGGAGATGCTTAGAGAGGGTGAAAATAAGACTATGATTTTTTGAAGATTCCGTATTTTGCAATCAAGGAAAGAATTTTATAACCCGCTTTGACCGACCCGGAGATTGTTCCGCTGATTTTACTGGTTCCAACTCGTTTACGATAAGGGACTGGGATTTCAATGGTCTTCAAATTTTTATGAATCGCCTTAAGTTGCATTTCAACAGTCCAGCCAAAGTTCCGATCAATCATTCCAAGAGATTGTAGTTTTTCAAAACGAATTGCTCGAAAGGGACCGAGGTCGGTGTATTCCGAGCCGTACATTCGGTTCATTAAGAAACAGGCAAGCTTGTTTCCAAAAACAGATTGCGGGGGCATTGCTCCTTTTTCTCGTTCTCCGAGTAACCTTGAACCCATTACAAAATCTGCTTTGTCTTCTATAATAGGCCTGACAAGTTCAGGAAGTAGATCAGGGTGATCACTGAAATCAGCATCAACAAATACAATAATATTAAATTGATTCTGTTGAGACTCATTTGAAATTGATGCAATTCCCTTTAAGCAGGCAGCGCCGTATCCTCGTTCTTTTTCTTCTTGAACATCAGCACCAAAACTTCTGGCGATATCTGCTGTATTGTCTTCGGAGCCATTGTCGACAACGATCACCTTGCCAACTTCAGGGAGGGCTTCCAAAACCAGACCAATGGAACTCTCTTCATTCAGCGCAGGAATAATCACCGCAACCTGAGAAAGGTCGAT
>JAJRVU010000371.1 GCA_024277145.1 Planctomycetota bacterium | reverse complement strand
GGAAAAGTCCATCTTCATGATCTTCACGCCACCATGCTTCACCTGCTTGGGTTAGACCATAAAAAACTGACCTACCGCTTTGCCGGCCGTGACTTCCGCCTGACCAATATCTATGGCGATGTCGTGAAAGAAATCATCAGTTGAGATTTTACACAGATTTTCGTCTGACAATTTAAAGCCCTGTATCAGTTCTGGATAACTGCTGCAGGTTTTTTTTTAGGCCAACAGCATTTCTCGGATTTGATATTGTTAAAGCTTGAATTGGGCATGTATCTCAATCAGCCGTAAATCAGGTTATTGCTCATATCTTTTTCCCGATCCCTTCTTTGAACTCCATGAATATTCTTCATCCTGATGTTAGCTGAGCAGCTTTAAGGTGTACTTATGTGTACATTGAAGTGATGGCATAGCTCCAAATTTATGTAAAAGTAAAATATTCTGTCTGGGGAACCTGCTAAACTCAAATATGGAATGCGGGTATTTCGGGTTAACCGGATTAATGAGTCTCCGTTAACTGCAGGTGAGTAGACATGACAAGAAAGCCATTATTCTGGTTGAGCATTCTTCCCAGTTTACCGATCAATATAAAAACTAACCACTTGACAGTTTACTCAATAGGTATGAATAATCGTTATAATTGTAAAAATGCGACCAGTGAGTCAATCAGGAAGGTTCTTAATAATTTATAATTAGCATGTCAAGCATTGAGATGATAACAAGTTCCTTCAAAAAACAGATCGAATTATAACTGATAATTCATACATAATATCACATATTAAGAAATTACATAAAGCATAAAAGAGAATCAAATGATCCGCAAATCATCAACGCATGAACAAACCAGATCAGGATTTTTGTCATTACTTGGCATCATGAAACGTGGTCAACGCCGTAGGTATCAGCGTCACGAGAGTCAGGTCTCAGTGGAATCTGCAGTCGTTTATACTGCTGTTGAAGCGCTTGAGGATCGTACTATGCTCGACGCCAGTCAGCCTGAATTTCTTTTTGCACCTGGCACAGATCTTTCACAATATAGCAATTTTCAAAATCAAGGATCTAGTGATAGTGGTAAAGCTTTTGCTCAGTTATTTAACGGATGGGAATCAACAATTACCGATGGAGATGGATTACTCCTTGGTGACCCCATCACTTTAACCTGGACCATTGTTGCAGATGGAGTCATTATTCCGGGTGATGACAGCATTGGTGAATTAGAATCAGGAAGTAATTTAATTTCATTCATGGATGCACTTTTTGGTGGCACTGGTGACACTATCGAAGACAGACCCTGGTTCACATTTTATAATGACACTTTGAACCGTCTTGCAAGTGTCTCAGGAGTGACTTATGAATATGTCACATATGATGATGGTGTTGAACTTAATCCTGATAATAATGGAATCCTGGGACAACGTCCCGATATTCGAATTGCCGGACATTTAATTGATGGAGAATCAGGAATTCTTGCTTATAACTTTATCCCTGAATTTGGTGGGGATATGGTTATTGATACCGGTGATGTTACATTCTACAGTGATGATTCTAATAACTTTTTAAATCTTGTAAGTACCATTGGTCATGAAGCAGGGCACGGTCTTGGTTTGGATCATGTAGAGCCAAACGATGCTACAAAACTGATGGAACCATATGCAAATGATTCTGTTTTTGGTCCTCAATTTGACGATATCCTTGGGTTGCAACGATTATTTGGAGATGCTCTTGAGAAAAATGGTGGGAATGACACTTTCGAGACTGCAACTGATGCGGGAACCTTCGGGGCAGGTGACGTTGGAGCTTTTGGGCTTGATGCGACGGATGTCTCTGTAGATTTTACAGATGTTGATTTTGTCAGTATCGACGGAACTTCTGATCAGGATTTCTTCAGCTTCACAGTTGGTGAGAATATTAATGTTTCCATTGAGTTGACACCACTCGGACCCACTTATGAACAAGGTCCTCAAGGTGGTACGACAGCTCCATTTGATGCTTCTATGCAGAGTAATCTTGCTTTTGAAATATTGGGTACAGATGGCGTTACTGTTCTGGCAACTGCAGATACAGCTGATATTGGTCTCGCAGAAACAATCGTTCAATTAGGTTTACCAAGTGCAGGTACTTATTTTATCAGAGTATTTGGAACAGAGGATGCCACCCAGTTTTATTCACTTGGAGCAGCTTTTGAAGAAGGCCCGGGGATTCCACAGGGACCTGTTGTTGTACTCAGTTGGGAAAGTGCCACCTTTTTTGAAGAAGGGGGCACCAATGTACTGACAGCAAGCCTTGTTGACGCTCTTACCGGGGATCCCATTGAAGCGACTCAGGAAGTACTTATCACGATTGATTTTTCCGGAGTTGCTTTGTTCGGAATTGATTACGTCGCCCCTACGGTAATTATTGATGGTGTTCCGCAAGTCGTCATTCAAATTGCTGAAGGAAGTACCACGGGATCATTAACAGTTACTGGAATTGATGATTTTCAACGTGAAACCCCTGAACTAATCAATGCAGAAATCCTGACTGTATTTGGAGCAACGGAATTTGGGGAACAGAAAGTTGCAACATCCATTATGGAAAATCCTGAGACTCCTGATGATCCACCTATTATTGTTCCACCACATCCACCCACAGTGGAGTTAACGATCAGTGCTGCGAGTTTTTCAGAAAATGGAGGCTCAGTCACCGTTACTGCAAACCTTGATCTGGCATCCCTGGGATTCACGCAGATTCAATTAGCCTATTCGGGAACTGCAACCCTGGGCATAGATTACTCAGCAGCTTCCATTTTTATCACTGATGGAAATACATCTGGATCAGTCACATTGACAGGGCTTGATGACCTCCTGTTCGAAGGCGATGAAACAATTATCGTCGATGTGATCTCCAGTATTGTCTACATTGAAAAAGATGGTTTCCAGCAAGTCTCTGCAACCATTATTGATAACGATTTTCCATACCCTATCGTTACATTAACATCTGATGTTACTAATATTGCAGAATACTGGGGTATTGTTACATACACTGCAACATTGGATCGTTTTTACGTAACTGACACGACAATTGACTTTGCAGTTTCCGGTTCTGCTACACAAGGAACAGACTTCGGGATCTGGATTACACAAATCATAATTCCTGCAGGTCAGTTGACCGGTCAAATTCAGGCACAGGCAATTCATGATGTTATTCCGGAAGAAGATGAATTCTTTATAGTCACCGTGCAAACAGTCAATGGATTTGCACAGGACGGAACAGAATTTGTCACTGTTGTAATCAATGATGACGATTTGATTAAGCCTAATGTCACTTTGTCAGTCGCTCCTGCAACAATTAATGAATATTGGGGTGTAGCAACTTTCACAGCAACAATGGACCAGATTTCAATATTTGATGTTACTGTCAATTTAGGATTAACCGGCACTGCTACGAATGGTGTTGACTACGGGGCATGGCAGACTCAAATAGTTATTCCCGCAGGCCAATTGACAGGCCAGGCTTTTGCTCAGGCAATTACTGATTCACTTGTCGATGGTGATGAAACAATCATTGCAGATATTGTCAGTGTGGTGAACGCAAATGAAGCTGGCGTTCAACAGCAAACGGTTACCATCATTGATGATGATATTCCTAATATTTCACTTTCGACTGAAATCAATTCCATTGATGAGAATTGGAAACTTGTTAATATTATTGCGACCACAGACCGTGTTTCCACGAGTGATATTCGTGTGACTCTAGGTTACTCCGGAACAGCTACTAACGGAGTGGATTACGGTGTATGGGAAGCGGAAATTGTCATTCTTGCGGGACAAACGACAGGTCAAATTCAACTGCAATCCATACTTGATGCTTTTGTTGAGGGTGATGAGTTGGTTGTGATTGATGTTACTTCAGTTATAAATGGTGTTGAGAATGGTACCCAGCAGGCAATGGTCACCATTAAAGATCAAAGTGCACCTGAGGTCTCTCTATCAGTCAACAAAGGAAGTATCGAAGAATACTGGGGAACTCCTACTTACACTCTGACCCAGGATAAGCTTTCAACAATTGATACCACTGTGAATATCAGTTACTCCGGCAGTGCAACAAATGGTGTTGATTACGGATCATGGGTGAATCAAATTGTTATCCCAGCTGGTGAGCTTTCTGTTCAATTCCAGTTGCAAGCCATCTCGGACGATTTTATAGAGTCGGATGAATCAATTGTTGTCTCCATAAGTAGTGTTGTTAATGCTGTCGAAAAAGGTGGAGATCAATCTGTTGCAATCCTGATTGAAAATGACGATTCAGGTGCTACAACCATTGTTGACCCTGTTTCTTCGAAGATAGCTGTTGTTGTCTCTGGTACCACTGGCGATGACGTTATTCGAATCAGGCAGATTGGCACTTCCATTCAGGTTTCCATGAATACAATTGATCAGGGAACTTTCACAAATGCGGAAATTGTGATTGTAGATGCTGGTGATGGAAATGATACGATCATTCTTGAAGACAGCGTTACAAAGGATGCATTTATTTCTGGCGGAAGAGGAAATGACACAATTACGGGTGGTTCCGGGAACGATGTCATCAAAGGAAACGCCGGGAATGACATCATCAATGGTGGTGCTCGCGGTAAAGATGTTATCCTGGGGGGAGATGGAGCAGATCAGCTCAACACAAGCCCATCAGCAACAAGTTCTTCTGCAACAGATGGTGATCTGATGATTGCAGATCAAAGTAAGTACGAATCGGAACTTAATAACCTGTTTGCAGTTCATCAGGAATGGACATCCAGTAATGCGTTTGTGACTCGTGTTTCGAATTTAAGAAATGGAACAGGCGGTGTTCCAATACTCGATGCCACCACAATCATGAATGACTCTGATCTGGATCAGCTCTTCAGTACTAAAGGCCAGGACTGGTTCCTGTTCACTCAAGGACAAGATGCAGCTAACAGTGCTGGTGGTGACCAACTCAATTAGAGCAATAACTAAAAAAATGAAACCGGCGTTGCGACGATTATTAAAACGTCGATCTTCCATCGAGCCGACAATCGGGCACTTGAAAAGCGACAATCGACTGCATCGCAACCATCTGAAAGGTCGAGAAGGTGACAAAATCAATGCAGTTCTTTGTGCAGCCGGCTACAATTTCCGAAAACTGCTTGCAGCGATTGCTTCGGGTCACTTTTTTGCGCGAATTTTGCGGTTAGGGCACATCGTTCTGAGTGTTGCGACTCGGTTGAGCCTGTTTTTACGCTATGGATTTTCGGTTCACATTAGCAAGTGGTAGTAAATTCTGGGGAATTCCGAATCCAATTCCGATCCGCCAGGTTCAATATTTTACCATCTCTGAATAATGACT
>JAJRVU010000370.1 GCA_024277145.1 Planctomycetota bacterium | reverse complement strand
TGCGGTTCGGGCACATCGTTCTGAGTGTTGCGACTCGGTTGAGCCTGTTTTTACGCTATGGATTTCGGTTAAGATTAGTAAGTGGTAGTAAATTCTGGGGAATTCCGAATCCAATTCCGATCAGCCAGGTTCAATATTTTACCATCTCTGAATAATGACTATTTCAGGGACGACTAGGTACAGAATCCTTATTCCCGTAATTTAGGTACAAATAAAAAAGCCTTGCTTTGCGTTTTAACACTACAAAACAAGACTTTTTTTGATGCCCCCGCATGGAATCGAACCATGAACCTACTGATTAAGAGTCAGTTGCTCTGCCAATTGAGCTACAAGGGCTTAAAATTGTATTCCTAAAGATCTAACTGATTGACACCTCATCAATAAATAAAGTTCATTGTCTGGTACCATTCATTGTTAAAAAAAACGGTAACACTAAAATTCAAATACCGAATTCAATTAAAACTTCCAATTAGACCAAAGTATAATCTTCGACAAAAACGGATTCAAGTTTTAACATAACTGACTGAAATCAACTGAAACGGAACTGGTTTTCTTTTTGTCAGACAATGTATAGTAATTGTATAGATTGTGGCGCACTGAATATACAGTCGGTTTAACACTTAATCCTTTTATATCATTTGTCAAAACGCTCTAGACAGCGTTCAAAGCATTACTAAGATCGTTCAACAGATCATCAATGTCTTCTGTTCCAACAGAAAGCCTGATGAAGTCAGCCGTCACACCGGAAGCTGCCTGTTCTTCTGCGGATAGCTGCTGATGAGTTGTGCTGGCAGGATGAATAATAAGAGACTTGCTGTCACCAACATTGGCCAGATGAGAAAATAGTTTAACATTATTAATAAGTTTAATCCCATTTTCTTTCTGTTCTTCCGGCGAGCCACCCTGGATACCAAATCCGAGGATCGCACCACAGCCATTCGGCAGGTATTTCTTACCAAGAGAATAAGAAGGATGAGATTCCAGTCCGGTGTAGTTCACCCAGGAAACTTTCGTGTGACATTCAAGAAACTCAGCAACCGCCTGTCCGTTTTGACTATGTCTTTCCATTCGAAGATGAAGAGTTTCCAATCCCTGAAGAATGAGGAATGCATTAAACGGGCTCAAGCATGGTCCTAAATCTCTCAAACCCTGAGTTCGTGCTTTCAAAATATATGCGATATTCATCGGTCCGAAAGTTTCAAAGAATTTCATTCCATGATAACTGGGATCAGGCTCAGTCAATTCTGGGAACTTGCCGTTGTCCCAGGGAAAATCTCCCTTTTCAACAATCACACCCCCGATAGAAGTTCCGTGCCCACCAATAAATTTTGTGCAGGAATTAACAACAATATCTGCGCCATGTTCCATAGGGCGACACAACATCGGGGAAGCAAGCGTGTTATCAACTACCAAAGGGATTCCCGCTTCATGAGCAATTTTACTGATTGCTTCAAAGTCAGGAATATCAACGCGTGGATTTCCAATTGTTTCGACATACAGTAGTCTGGTTTTATCATCAATTTGTTTACGGAAATTTTCCGGATCACTCTGATCAACGAACTTTGTTGTAATTCCCATTTTAGGAAGTGAATAATGCATCAGGTTATATGTTCCCCCATAAAGACTGGTGGAGGAAACAATATTATCTCCTGCAGATGCAATATTCAGAATGGCAAGCATTTCTGCAGATTGTCCCGATGCAACAGCCAGTGCGCCAGAACCACCTTCAAGCGCTGCAATTCTTTTTTCAAGAACATCTGTTGTCGGGTTCATTAGCCGTGTGTAAATGTTGCCGAACTCCTGCAATCCAAATAATCTTGCAGCATGATCGGTATCATTAAAAACGTAAGAAGTTGTCTGATAAATCGGAACTGCTCTGGAGTTAGTAGCAGAGTCCGGAACCTGTCCTGCGTGTACACAAAGTGATGCCAATTTTAAATTGAGTTCGTCCATTGCCGTAAACCTTTATATTGAAAACTAATGCTAGTGCTCTTTCGAGCTTTAAATGTCCTGTGTCAAATTGCAACAGGCATGCTTGTTGGCGTGCAGTTGGAACTGAACATCGGGACTTTTATCAGTAGTTGGACTACTAGTGTTTCGTCAAATTAAAAAAATTGGGGTTGGTAAAGTGCATAAAGCACGACAACGGAGTGCGTTAGAGTTCTTACGCCCCCACCCCCTTATTCACAACAGAGCTCAGCCTTGACAAGGCACTAGTTGAAATATTGTGCTTCGTTCAGCATAATGTACAGGAGTCTTTGATTAATGATGAATCAAGCAGAAAATCTGCCTGTTGTCGACTACAACCCTCTATAAACCTGTTGAACCTATTACTGATTTTCGATCTACTTTATATCGTATCTCAACTCCTGCTAGCAAGGATCCCGGATCACAATTTCTGTTGATTCACTTCATAATTGATCGGATAGCAGATTATAATTGGTCGGATAGCAGATTATAATCAAAGCAATTTGATTTCTTTGTCCAAACACCAACATAACACGCAATACAAGACAACAATGTCCATTTTAACTCAGAGTGATACTATTGTTCAAAACAGCCAATAAAAGAAATTCCGTTCCCGGTCGAAAATTCCTATGGTGGATCCTTCAACAAATTGCACAGGTCATTTTCATACTTTATTTTCGATTCAGATCAACCGGCAAGGAAAAAATTGATTCCACTAAAGGGGGATTGCTTCTTCTCAACCACCAAAGTTTTCTCGATCCACTTCTTGCAGGTGTCTCTTTGTCACGTCCAGTTTGTTATCTGGCAAGAAATTCCCTGTTTAAAATCCCGATTCTTGGATGGTTCCTCAAAAACGTTTATGTTATTCCGATTGACCGAACCGCAGCAAGTTCAGAAAGCATGAAAAAAGCGATCAGCAAAATTAAAGAAGGGCATCTTGTTGGAATTTTCCCCGAGGGAACCAGGAGTTCTGATGGAAATCTTCAACGAATCAAGCCCGGGTTTATCGCCATTGCAAAACGTTCCAATGTTCCAGTTTATCCCGTTGCTGTTTCAGGATCGATCAACGCAATGCCTCGAAACAGTTTATTCATCTGGCCTAAAAAAGTCATGGTCGTCTACGGTGATCCTTTTACCGTTGAAGAGGTCGAGCATCTCTGTAAAAAAGAAAACAAACAAGAATTTATCAACCAGGTAGAAGATCGCCTTCAGAAATGTCTGATCCAAGCAGATAATTTAATTAATTCCAGATGAATATCGCTTTTCTATAATGACCCGTTTTCTTATTTCTGGTATCTACCACATAATTAACATTTGAATTATGATACCTTTTAGCTAATCAACAATTTCAGGAATCGCTCCAGAGCAAGGACAATTAACCGTGCAGAGAATTCTCAGTATTTCAGGACTTAGAGGCATCATTGGTGATGGCCTGGATCCATCCTATATCGTCAAGTTTGCATCTGCTTTAGGAACAAAAGCAAATGGGGGAACTGTTGTCATTTCAAGGGACGGGAGATCAACCGGACATATGGTGAAACATGCTGTCATTTCCGCATTAATTTCCACCGGGTGCAAAGTACTGGACGCAGATATCGTTTCCACTCCTACTTGTGGCGTATTGATTACTCATTATCAAGCTGATGCAGGATTGCAAATTACCGCCAGCCACAATCCGGTTCAATGGAATGGCCTGAAACCATTTACCCCGGAAGGCTCCGTTTTTGATGCAGCACATGGAAAAACACTTCTGGATATTATGAATAGTGAATCTTATGACCTTAAAAGCTGGGACCAGCTTGGAATGGTTGAAGTTCTTGAGAATCCGTCACAAATCCATAAGGATAAAGTTTGCTCACTGATTAATGTAGAAACAATCCGTCAACGGAAATTGAAAGTGGTTCTTGACTGTAATCGTGGATCGGGTGCAATATTAGGCCCTGAATTTCTTAAACACCTTGGCTGTGAAGTGATTGTTCTTGGAGGAACGGCTGACGGTCAGTTTGAACATGTCCCGGAACCACTTGAAGAAAATCTGACCGGGCTAAGTGAAGCAGTATTGAAACATGGTGCTGATGTCGGATTTGCGCAGGACCCTGATGCGGATCGGCTCGCCATCGTTGATAACACCGGCAGATACATTGGTGAAGAATTAACGCTGGCACTTTGTGTTGATCATGTGTTGGCAAAAACTCCCGGACCTGTTGTTGTGAATGGTTCCACAAGTCGGGTGACCGCAGATATTGCAGAAAAATATGGTTGCGAATTTCATCGGTCGCACGTTGGGGAAGCCAATGTTGTTGCTAAAATGAATGAAGTTAAGGCAATCATTGGCGGGGAAGGGAATGGAGGCGTTATAGATCCGCACATCGGATTTGTTCGAGACAGCTTCATGGGAATGGGTTATGTACTGGAAGGGATCACAGAAAAGAAAAAACCGTTATCGGAATGGGTCGACGATCTCCCTTCTTACTGCATCGTCAAAAACAAGATTACTTGTCCTGCAGAACAAGTTGGGATTGCGTGTGATGTTTTGCGAAAAACTTTCTCTGATGCCAAACCGACTGAAGGGGACGGCTTGCGACTTGACTGGGACAACCAATGGGTTCAAGTCCGGGCAAGTAATACCGAGCCGATCATCCGAATTATTGCAGAAGCTCCCGCTTCCGACGAAGCTCACCAATTGGTTGAAAAGGCAATGACAGCAGTGAAAAATGCTTTGGGGTAACTAAGACGTATCTAAGTTGTTAATGGTCGATTAAAGATTTCCTGAGTTCCGACAAAATTAAATCCCTCTCGTTGTCAGGATCAGTCCAACTGGTACGACAATACACCATGAGCATAATTTTTTCGCCTTCATACTTATGGTCCCATTCATAAAATGGCGTTCTGCGTGTGGTATTCGGAATCAAACCAACTTTTTTCTTAAGACTATCTTCCATTTTGATATCATTAATTTCATGAAGAAGCACATAAAGATTGAGCAAATACTGCCGCTGGAGTAAGAGGGGAGATTGAATTGGATTGCGAGCTATCCAGTTAGCCATTTTTTTAACTTTTGGATTAGAGTCTTTTAATCCTGTTTGAATAAATTTCTCTGAAAGTTCGCTCCATTTGTCAATCTTCTTCAACACATCATCAACCTCACAAAACAGGCCACATAATAAAAGTGCTCCTGAAACAGCCCTGTAATTTAATCTAGTATTTGAAATTTTGCGATCAAAAGCCTTCTTTCCTCGTAAAACATCAAACCGATATTCCCAATATGATAACATTTTATTCAACTTGTCATCGAAAAGTTTCAATGCTTTTTTAGATGCAATCTCGGGTCGCATTTTTTCCAAAAACTGACAAGCACGTGCAACTCGACGATCTTTCAATGAAATTTTGAATTGATTTTCAGGAATCCTCATAGGAGGACTTCCTTCAAGTGTCATAATAAACAGAACATCATACTTGAAAATCGGATCACTTAGTCCTTTAGCAACGGAATCAAAATCTTTGTAATTTGAGGTTTGGTTGATAAACGCTTCTTCACGAGTTCCAATAATGACCTGACCACTAAGCGTTGAACCTGTCTGGGGTTGCTTTTTACGAGCCCCAAATATTACTGCATTTCCAAATAAGGTCATTGAACAAACCAATATAATTAAAGAATTCCTTAAGCTATTCGGGTTTATCAATAGCAACATATTATCTTCTTTCTGATTGAAGCCTTGAGATAATTTATACACACACGATAATATTGTAGCAGGTTAGCTTATAAAACTAAGACCGGATATCTAATACGACCTTTGATCCCAGCAAATAATCATGAATGGTTTTCCGGTTCCTGTTAAATAACGCAAATGATCCGTCAATCAAAACCAAAATCAGGGATGCAACAACAATTGATTCGAGATCTTCATAGTTAAACATGGTTTCCATAATGGAACCTATGAAAAGGGCCCAGATGGGAAGAACTTGAAAGAATGTCCTCGCTGCGAGTTTCCCACTACTAAGAGGAAGACCATGCTGGTCAACAACCTGTATCTGAAACAGTTTTTTTCCGGGTGAAATTCCCCAACGAGCATTCAGGTAAGAGCAGGAAAGGGGAATCATTGCACCTACACACGTCACCCCCAAATCCGCGAAACGATGGTTATCCACATACTCACCCAAAACTGCAATCTTTTCAAAAGGCAGAATATAAATTCGGATTGCGGCGTAGACCAAAGCAAAATCAATAAACCAAGCTAATCCTCGTTGAATTCGTCCTGCAATTGGTTGAGACAACGGACGAACCGATTCCAATACCTTGTTCAGGCTTTCAAAATCAGGATATCGGTCTTCAGAATTTTTTGACAGTAACCTCACCAACACATTTTTCCAGGCTTCCGGAACAGATTGTGGCCAATGTTCCGGAAACTCAACTCGACCATGCCTGTGTTTTTGTAGTCGTTCTAATGCGGAATCTGTTTCAAAAGAATAGGGAATCCGACCGAATGTCATTTCAAACAACATGACACCCAACGAATACATATCACTTTGGGCATCAATTTTCTTACCTTCTGCAGCTTCGGGCGATAAATAATTTGGAGTTCCTTTGATCACGCCATCGGTTTGGTCAAGATCTGAAATTCTTTGTGACAAACCAAAATCGGAAAGTTTTGTTTCACCTGTTTCATCAATAAGAATATTTCCCGGCTTGATATCTCCATGAACAATATCAAAGCGAGATGCCTGTTTCAAAGCACTGGAAACCTGTAGAGCAATATCCACAATTCGATAAAAAGGGAGAACACCTTCTTTCATTAACTCGGAAAGCGTTTTACCGGGAACCAATTCCATCGCAAGAAAGGAAGTTTCTTCTTCCTGGCTCACATAATAAATATGGACAACATTGGGATGATTGACGCGTGCCTGTGCTCTTGCTTCCTGGAGAAGCTGGTCAAGTTCTTCCCCAGAACCTTCACCATCATATGAACTGCGAATCATTTTAAGGGCAACATAACGTTGCAACGATTCATCAAGTGCTCGGTAAACTTTTCCGACACCACCTTCACCCAAAGCGTCGATAATTCGATAATGTCCAAATCGTTTGCCGATATTTTCATCAGGTTTCGAATCATCTTTTTTTGAAACAGAATTACTTTTTGTCTTTCCTGTCAGGGGAATCAAAATGGTTTCAGAAACTGACTGGGTGAACAGGGAAGGGGAATACTGGCGAGAGCATCCGGGGCATGTTCCTCCGTCTGTTGCATTCAGCTTGACCGATTCCCCACAGACACAACGATACAGAATCACCCCTTCTTCATCGGGGAGAGGAATATCCAGATCAAATTCTTCAGATCGACTCATATTATTTTCGTTGTGAATTCAGGTATATTGGATTATTTATAAATACAAAAGTAAGTTTTAGTTGAAAGTTCTATTTTTGTAGGGTCTGCTGTGCAGACCATCAGTAAAGATCGCTTGTATTATGTCTGGTCTGCATAGCAGACCCTACTAGTCCAACTACTGAAATTGTCCCTTAGCTCATATTGACCTGCACGCCAACGAGCGTGCCATCTGGAAATTGACACCGGACTTTTAAAGCTCGAAAGAGCACTACACTTTTAAACCATTTGCACCCCAAACCGAGTAGATTAAATTTGTGTTTATCTGTGGATCTAAAAAAATATAATATGACGAACAGAATAATTCCTCTTTACATTAATACGTAATATTCGTCACAAGAGTTCATTTATTCTTAAAAATATCTTCAATTGCATCAACATCATAAACACAGCCTCCCCAGGTTCCACCCCCCGCTTGTTGAAGCAATGCCCAAAGTCGGGTATCAGAAGGCAAATCAGGGTCAGATTTCAATTCATTCACCGGTTCACGATTTTTCAGAATATCTTCTCCTTCTTCCGGAGTGCACGAATTATTACCATCCCCGATAAAGTTGATGCTACCAGATAATTCTTTTCGATCAATAATAATTTCGATCACATCACCATCCCTTAATTTTCCGATGGGACCTCCTGATAATGCTTCCGGACCAACATGACCAATACAGGCACCCGTAGAAACTCCAGAAAAACGGGCATCTGTTATAACTGCAACATGCTTTCCATAATCCAGATATCTTAATGCAGCCGTGATCTGGTAAGTCTCTTCCATCCCAGCACCTAATGGTCCCCGACAGCAAAGAATGATAATATCACCTGCTTTAATCGGGTTGTCCGTTTGACCTTTGACTGCAGCAACTGCATCACGTTCTGATGTAAAAAACCGAACCGGTCCCGTTTTCCTATAAACGCCATCCTCATCAACAACTTCAGGATCAATGGCTGTACTTTTAATAACTGATCCTTCGGGAGCAATAT
>JAJRVU010000369.1 GCA_024277145.1 Planctomycetota bacterium | reverse complement strand
TCACATAACAGGATTAAAACGATATGCAAGGTCAAGGATGGCCAACTCAACTAATTATTCATTGCATAATTATCTGCAGTGCAGTTCTCTGTTTTCATGATATCCAGGGCTCTGACCAAAAATCCGAATCAGGCAATCCAGAAACAGTTTCGAAGCCTACCCCTTTACAAGATGATAGCCACATTCATGATCTTAAAATAATGGGCGATAGATATGTCTGGGCAGCAGGAGATCGAGGAGCTATCTGGAAAAGTTCTGACGGTGGAAAAAAATGGGTCTTTCAAAAATCACCTGCAGATTGTTCATGGAAATCAATTTGTTTTCTGACAGGGCAACGTGGATGGATTGCAGGCTCTAAAGTTCAACCTCATACCGGTCTTCCGTATGGCGTTTTGATAACAACAAAAAATGGAGGAAAAACCTGGAACACTGTTTCCGCAAATAAACTTCCTCCGATTTCATTTGTCAAATTCTTTGACCTGAATTCCGGAATCATTATTGGACAAAGTAATGGTACATCTCCCTCTGGTGTGTTGTTCACTGAAGATGGTGGAAAAACCTGGATGCCAATCATCGGGAAGCAAAATCAAAACTGGCTTGCCGCTTCATTTACTTCTCCTGAAACAGGAATTGCTGCTGGTCGCAACGGTGCGATTTCCCTGATTAGTTCAAACCGTTTTCTATCTACCAGCCCTGTGAATCTGGAACGAAGAGCAATTCATTCTCTTGTGGTTAACCGAAATCGATCAGGCTGGCTAGTTGGTGATGGTGGACTCATCCTGAAAACAGATACAGGAGGAATCGACTGGAGCAGCCCGGAAAAAACCATTCCGCCGGAAGCGCGTAAGCTTTTTGATTTTTATACCGTTGCCACATCAGGAGAGCATCTCTGGATTGCAGGCAATCCGGGAAACAGCGTCTGGCATAGCCCTGACCAGGGGAAATCGTGGAACAGACAATCCACTTCTTTAACGGGAATCATTTCTGCAATCGCTTTTTCTTCACCCACACATGGATGTGCAGCTGGTTCTTTCGGAACAATCCTGTTAACAAATGATTCAGGAAAAACCTGGCAAACAGTTCGTGCACCCAACCGCAGAATTGCGATGATGGGGATTTATTCCGAACCTCAGAAAATTCCGTTTGAATTTCTTGCGAAGTTCTCAAAAGACCAAGGCTATCGAAGCCATGTTCTTCTACCGATTCACAACAAGTTGAGACCAGAACACCGGGTTCCGGAAAACGATCATCTTCACCTGGAATCTGCAGTTATTTCTTCTGGTGGATCTACTACTGAATATGGCTGGCAGTTCAATATTGATATTCCGGGTCTTGAATATTCAACGAACAAGTTAATGAACTATTGGCAGGAACAGACCGATTTTCAATTTCGAGAACAGTTTTTAGGCAGGCTCGTCAGGGATATTCGAAATTGGAAACCGAGTGTGATTATTATTAATCAACCCGATAACAATGATGCTGCAACAACCATTCTTCATCAAGCTGTGAAACTTGCTTCGGAACAAGCAGGTAATTCTGCTTATTTCCCTGAACATAAACTTTATGCTTTCCTCCTCCCCTGGAAGGTTAAAAAAGTTATCGAAAAAACAACTTCGGGAAAAACAGGAACAATCAAAATTTCGACTTACCAGTACTTGAAACATTCAGGGGATAATGCGTTCGTTATTTCTTCTTCTGCTCGTTCTCAAGTGACCCGTAAAAAGCAGACATCTGCTACAGAAATTCATTTTAATGTTTTGCAATCTGCAATCAAAACTAAATCCGGGAACCCTTATTCCACACGAGTTTTTGCAGGAATTCCGGTCGCTCCCGGAACAGAAGCAAGAAGAGAATTAATCCCAATCAATGAAAAAGAACTTGAACAGCAGTTATCAATCGCACGTAAACAGAAAAATTTCCGAGCCTACACAAAACAGTATCTCGATAACCCTATTCATGCTTCCCAGGTAATTGGCCAGCTTCACCAGATGACAAAAGGGATGTCCAATGAACAGGCTGCATTACAAATTATTCAACTGGCGAATACTTACCGACAACAGGGAAACTGGGAACTATATGAATCAACATTGACGGATCTGGTTTCGAGATTTCCTCACGAACCAATTTCCATGGAAGGAATGCAGGACCTCCTCCACCTCTGGACAGGATTTGAACCTTCTTTTCAACGAATCCAGAAATACAAATCGTACCAGCACAATCTCAAGCAGGACTTTGATAAGATTAGTTCTCAATTGGAACAGGCGATACGGTTTTCTCAAAGTAACCCGACCCAATATCAGCTTGATTTTCAAAATAGAAGAAAAAAAAGTGGTGTCCAATTAACTTCAAGGGAATCTTCCATAAAAATTGGCCGAAGTACGCTGAAGCAAAATCGAATGTTACATTGGCATCAACAAGCCTTCCGACTTGCTGACCTGATTCGGACCAGCTTCCCTCAAGTTTATATCAAACCTGAAATTCAGTTTCCATTAGCAAAGTTATTAAGGGAACACGAACAAAGTGAATTTGCAGAGCACTTTTATCATCTCATGCAATCCGATCCGGAGAACCAGTCATGGAACACAACTGCAGCAGCTGAACTCTGGCTTGCCTCTTCAAGCAAACAATCCGCCAAAACTGTCTACCGTTGTGATAGAGCAGGCGTAAAACCTTACCTTGACGGGCTTCTCGGTGATGAATGCTGGCTGAATGCAAAACTGATTTCCCTGACAGATGAAGAGGCCTTCAATGAAAATCTGAAGAAGAAAACAAGCAAAAACAACCCTCAACAGGATCACGCCTTTGCAATGATCTCCTACGATGATGATTACCTTTACCTTGCTTATAGTATTCCTCATCATGCTAAAGTCACCCCGCAAAAAACGATTGAAGCGGGAAGAGTTCACGATGTCAATCTTTCCGGCTTTGATCGGATCCAGTTGGATATTGATGTCGATCGTGACTACTCAACATGGTACAGTTTTCATACCGATCAACGTGGCCAAACCCGGGATGCCTGCTGGAACAATTATCTCTGGAATCCAAAATGGCATGTCAAAACGGTTTCTTCCGAAACGCATTGGAGAGCAGAAATTGCGATCCCGTTCAGTGAACTCACTGACAATCCACCCATCAAATCAACAACATGGGCAGCTTCATTCGTTCGAATCATTCCCACTGTGGGAATCGAAAGCTGGGCACATCCATCCACTATTGAACCATCCCCTTCTAATTTTGGGCTGATTCGCTTTCAATAAACCATCAATCGGTTTAGTATTTCCGTTAGTGCATGTTACATATAACAATTGCATCGCTGGAAAGTATGGAAACTTTATTTCAAGACTCCAACCCGCTACACGTCAATGAAAATTGATCTTTACAATGTCTGAAAAAGCTTTGACAACACGGAAATTGAAATGTATTCGTTTATAGGAATGGATGAAGCAGGATATGGCCCTAATCTGGGTCCGCTTCTTATCTCTGCAACGTCATGGGATTTACCCGGCCATCCTAAAGAAATTGATCTGTGGAAATTGCTTGATCCTGTCCTGACAGCCACCCCTGAAAAAAAAGAGACCCGGCTGCATGTCGCAGATTCCAAACAGGTTTATTCGTCCACCAAAGGAATTCGTTCACTCGAAAAATCTGTGCTTGTTTTTTTAAACATCACAGGGCATCCTACGGACAGTTTTCATTCACTCTGGAAATCACTCACAAAAGATTGTTATCCCGAAAAAGATTTCCCTCCGTGGTTTGACCAGAAAGATATTTCACTTCCTTTAAAAAATTCCAGGGAAGAAATTGAGTCCACTGCAGAGAGCGTTAGCAACTGTCTTCAAGAAAACGGTATTCAACTCAAAGAAATGCGTTCTGATCTGGTACTAGCAAAGCGGTTCAATGATTATCTTGATCAATATGGAAACAAGGGAATCACGTTAACAACATTAAGCCTTTCGCTGCTCAGTAAAATCTGGGATACATCATCTCCAAGTTATATCGTGGCTGATAAACATGGAGGACGAAATCGGTATGATGAATACCTGAGTGAAGTTATTGATGATGAGATGATTTTTCGGATTGAGGAATCGAGAGAAAAAAGCATCTATCGTATCGGGCAGACAGAAATTCTATTTCAAACCAAAGCAGAATCTCATCTTCCAGTCGCGCTGGCTTCGATGGTTTGTAAATATCTTCGTGAACTTTCCATGGAGTTATTCAACCAGTACTGGGTCGAATATCAACCTGACCTGAAGCCAACCAAAGGCTACCCCCAGGATGCCCGTCGATTTATCCGGGAAATTAAAGTAATTCAAGAGAAACTGGGTATACAGGATAAAACACTCTGGAGAAACAAGTAATATAACCCTTTACGGTATAACCAATTACACTTCTAATAACTTCTTACTAAAATTCATTCTAATAATATAGCTGCTAAAGTGTAACATTTTTGTTTTGTCAGCGTTAGACAATATACAATGTAAATGCTTTCAATATCATGTGTTAATTTTCAATGGGCTCGCTCGTTGGCGTGCAATTTAAGCTGAAGTTCGTGATATTTATAAGAATAGGAACTCGTAAGTGAACTATTCTAAGACCGATTTTACAGGCTCGTTACATCCAGGGGTAATTCCATGTTGTCTTCACAAAAATTCATTCGATCGCTCACACTGTTATTGCTGGTAATTTTTGGAACTGCTCCATCAGCAAAAGCAAATAATGAAGTTTTCAAGAGCACACTCAAGTCAACCTGCTGGGTCATTGCCAAAACTGATGGGGGAACCTTCACCGGGACTGGTGTTGTTGTTGATAAAGAGAAAAAATATGTCATCACCAATGCCCACGTCGTTGGAAATGCAAAAAAAGTGACGATCATGTTCCCGGAATACAAGGATGGAAAATTAATCAATGCCAAGAAAAAATACATTGATAATATTAAAAAAAATGGGATCAAAGGGCGAGTTTATGAAGCAAACCCGACTGTTGACCTTGCATTGATTGTTTTGAAAAGTCTTCCCGAGAATATTCCTGCAATCAAAATGGCAGCGAATTCCGTTGGGTCAGCTGATGAAGTGCATTCCGTAGGAAACCCCGGAGCAAGTGGTGCATTGTGGATTTACACGCTGGGAACTGTTCGAGCCGTTTACCAAAAACAGTTCCGCACAGAAATCGGACCACATGATTTCAGGGCTGTTGAAACATCGTCACCCATTAACAAAGGTGATAGTGGCGGTCCTGTTGTTAATGGCAAAGGAGAACTGATTGCGATATCACAGTCATTGGATCCCAAAGCAAGGCTGATCAGTTTTTGCGTGGATATCTCAGAAATTAAAAAGTTTCTTGCAAAGAAAAGACGACCCATTTCTGTGGATGCAGAAATCATCCTGGCAAAAGCAGGACTGAAATATAAAGAGAGCGAAGCAGGCCCGTTATCAGTCGACATCAAAACAGATAAAAATACTCAACAGGAAGTATTCATTGCTGATGAAACGGAATATTTTGAAAAAGCAGAGACTCGACGACTCTGGGCACTCGCTAAGATTCTGAGCAAAACCCCTACTGTTGAATTGACATTAAAACTGCTGGACCAGAATAGCAAAACAAAGCTGGGAGCCTGGACCGTTGAACGAAATACAAACGGCCAATACCTGGTGATCTATGTAGCAAAAATTGATGTTGCAGCTTCCCCTGAATCGCTTAAGGATGCAATGAATTATATTTCGCGGGTAGTCCAACATATGCAAAAAGAACTGAAACCATTGAACTAATTGTTGATTGGTCAAAAGATAAAGATCAATCAGTCCAGAAATTCCTAAATATGTGAACAGTGGACTCTCTACACTTAGCATATTGGCACCAAAAACTTTAAGAACCGGTTCTAACAGGTTTTAAAGCAATGCTTCCACATATGTTCACAGGTGTTCTCCAATCACCCAATACCACTTCTATTATAGACCTAAGTTGACAGATCTACCTCAAATTAAGTAATATGTCTCGGTATCAAAGATACGAAATTTATTTCTGGTGTACCTTATCTTTTGAGATTGTGTCCTAATCTCAAAACCCCATCTCAAACTTACCAGAATTTATTTTTATATATCCATATTTTTATTGAGACATTCTGTCAATTTCTACGTTTTAGTAATGAATACTCATTTATTCGAAATCCCCACGAAGATTACCTTCTTCCTGTTTTTCTAATTGATGAATAAATTGCGTATTCAGGTACAGATAAATTGACACCTCATTAAATCTCTGGGTAATAAATCAGGATATTCAGATACGTTATTGCTCCAACCTGCAATTTTCGTGTCACACTGATTCGTTACTAAGTTTAATCTAGTCTTGGAAACAGATTTTGTTTGTTATGGACACTTAAGAACAAGTGCTTCTATATCAACCCTGCTGTTTTTAAGGGAAGTTTAAAGTAATCAGATATCGTGTTTTTAAACTGCGGGTACTGAGATGGATGCGTTTGAAAATCTAGATATTCTTATATCAACACCGAGGGTTCTCTCTTTTCTATCTTTGGATTGGGAAAGTGTTAACCTCACCGGGCGGTTTACAGACAGACTTACATTTACCCTTTGGCATTTTTTCTGGCAAGGTCTGCTGGTTGCCCTCATCCTGAATTTTGTTCTCGAATTTTTTCGATCTGCAAAATCGACAACCCGGTATGCATTCTGCTCAGTAGCAATGCTTGCAATACTACTTCTGCCAGTCTTCACTTTTTTCATGTTGCCGGAACCAACAAGTTCTGTACCAGAAATATCAGCGACACCTCTACTCAATTCTGAACTCAAAGAACTCGACTCGTCTGTTACCATTATTGCAGAAAAGCATTCATCCATTCCACAGGAAAGCATTGAGTCCTATTCACCTTTACAGTATGTGAAAAGTTCTTTTCAGTATTTAATCTCGCCTTTTTATCAGGAAGGTGAAAGTTCTTTTTTCTTGCAAACTTATTACAGGTATCTCCATCCTGTTATCCCGCTGCTTTGGGGAATTGGAATCATTTTGTTTACTGTTCGTTACCTGTGCAATATAAAGTGTGCGTGCAGGTTATCAAAAACAAAAAATGAGGCCCCTTCAGAATGGATGGACATTTCCAGAAGAATCTCAAATAAGCTGATTCTCGGTACCGCACCTAAGATCTATTTGATAGACGACACATGCACAGCGATGGCTGTAGGGATTTTTAAACCGATTGTATTAATTCCTTCATCCTGGTTATTAAGTATGCCGGCAGAGAGTTTGGAAGCGATCATTGCACACGAAATTGCCCACATTAAGAGATGGGATTTATGGTTTATCGTAATACAAAGATTCATGGAAATTGTTCTGTTTTTCCATCCTGCTGTTTGGTGGATATCCTCTGAACTAAAACAGCAAAGGGAAATGTGCTGTGATGACCTGGCAATTCTATGTACGGGAGACAAAATACTATATGCAGAAGCGCTTGAAAAAGTGGCCCTTATGGATAATAAACGGAGAAAAGGAAATCCCCTGCATGCAGCTTCTTTTTTAGAAAAGAAGGCTCATCTCACAAACAGAATATATAACCTGTTGGAAATTCCTTCCCCTTCCAGAACAGCTCTGTGGAAACCGTTCCTCGTGTTAGGACTCATTATCTTTCTCAATTATGGAATCCGATCTGCAGCCTCCGTACATCCTCATGATGTAGCCTCCGTACATCCTCATGATGAAGAGCAAAAGGTTAATTCTTCAACTGCATTGGAATCATCAATCCCTCATACGTTAAAGCCATCTGTTGTTTCCTTAATAAAATCAGACAACAAAATTTCCATGAATTCTGAAAAGGAAAATGCAAATCTTTCCCGAAAAAATAGTTCGGTTTCTCATAAAAATGAAGCCGGAATTTTTTCTGAAAATAAAATTGGAACAATCTCATTTGTAAGTAAAAAGCAATCGAAAATCAATCAGGTTTCTGCTCAACAATTAGAAGGTGATTTTAATCAACCAACTCCATTGAATAATAAACAATTACAAATTGCCGGAGAACACGAAAAACGATCTGATTCAATGGCCAAGTTTAAAATGATGACAATTCCTTTAAAGACCATTGAGAAAAAAGACTGGCTGGTAAAAAATGCGTCCTATATAAAGGTACCAGTGAATTTGAATTCTTTGGCCCAATCTCATCACTCAAGCCATGCCCAAAGCTTGCTTGACAATTCGGTTGCCGATGAAGTTCTGCCAGACATTATCAGTCGACTTGTCCATTCTCAAGGTGCTCATCTATTTAATGAAGGAATCGTTGATCTTCCTGAAAAGCCTGTTGACAATAATTCTTCTATTCAAAATGAAGGCATGACAAGCTGGTTTTTAAGTTATGTCGAAGGAAGAAGGTATCTTTTCAAGTTCAAAATCAGGTATTCTTCAAAATGGAATTCCAGATCATGGACCATCGAAACTCATCTTTTGAAGGGTGACAGTCAATCTTCTGAAGTGACGCACTACCATCTTAATGAAAATGAAGGGCTCCTGCAGGTTTTCCCTTTACCTGAACATGATATTGCGATCCTGGTTTACACCCAGCATCCTGCCCATCTCGGAACTCCCGCCGTCATGAAATAGTGAGAACATCCTATTTTCAGCCCATCCAACAAGCCATATCTTGTTTCATGACAATAGCTTACAACTCTTCCTAAAAACTTTCTCGTTTTTCTGTAACAGCCCTGCCCCCTTTTCGCTTGGTGAATTGTAGGACAAATTAACCAAATAACTTTAGGGGATTAAACAATGTTAAACTTTTCAAAAACATCAATCGCTATTTTAACTCTCGGAATGGCACTTTGTTTCGCAGCTGAATTTGCAGAAGCAGGCCGAGGTCATCGTGGTGGCCGGGGGCATCGTGGCGGTCACCATGTCGGCCGAGGTCATCATGGTCGCGGACACCATAGAAGTGGGCGATCAATGAATCATAACTTCCGAAGTAATTCAAGATCAACGAACCGTCGATCTCATCAACAAGTCGACAATAACAATTTAAATCGAAGTAACTCTAATAACAGAACCCGAAGTGGAAACCATAACCACGGCAGCCACCATAATAACCACGGCAGCCACCATAATAACCACGGCAGCCACCATAATAACCACGGCAGCCACCATAATAACCACGGCAGCCACCATAATAACCACGG
>JAJRVU010000368.1 GCA_024277145.1 Planctomycetota bacterium | reverse complement strand
CAAACAATATTGCCCGCCTCTCTTTTGTGCTTCTCTTTTTATCTTTGGGAACCATGAGCACTGCTTATGGATTACGCGCCATCCTGTTTGCGAGTATTCTTGCAAGTGGGTGGGGAATCAAATTAATCCTTGATGTCAGAAAACAATTTCCAGATCCCATCAAGCCAGTAAAAAAATATGTTAAGGGCCTTTATGAATATGGGCTTCCCCAATTTGGAGCAGTTGTGCTGGATCAGGTTTCGTATCACATCGGGATTATCCTTTCAGCCTGGTTCCTGTCGGAAAATCAAGTTGGAATCTATTCCGTTGCCGTCTTGATGGCAAGTATCCTTTGGGTGGGGCCTTCCGCAGTCCAGATGCTTACCTATCCTTTGATGTCAGAAGCATGGCGGAAGCAAGATCATGACAAGTTATCACAAATCATCGGATTTTCCGTTCGTATCTGTTCTGTTTTACTTGTCCCTGCAACATTTGGATTAATCTATTTAAGAAAAGATTTAATAGAACTTGTTTTCGGATTACAATTTTTGCCCGCTGCAGAACCTCTTGTTGTACTGGCATTTGGGTATTGCTTTAACGCTATTATTAGCAGGCCATTGGGTGCATCAATGGGAGCACTCGAAAGACCGTGGTTTGATATGATCAGGGTTGTTGTTTCCACATCCCTTAATGTGGGCTGTTGTTTATATCTGTTACCCCGATTAGGAATCCTCGGTGCAGCCTGGGCAGTTACCATTAGCTTGATTGTGACATCACTTATTTCGTACGTCTTCATTATCAAACTTTCAGGAGTTAAATTCAGTTGGAATAATTTCCGGATTACTTTGTGTATACTTCCTGTGATTGCCTATTACTATCTCTCTACTGCACCTGAATCTGCCCTTGGAAAATGGGGAATCGCAATTGGCATTTCCCTGCTCCTGTTACTCTCTGGTTGGTGGGTTGGTTTAACAAAAGCTGACCGCCAGCTTGTCCTGAAAAAAGGGGCGGGTAACCATGGCAAGTAATGAAAAACGAACGTCTCCACGTATTGCATTTGTGAATGTCTGGAGTGACCAGAACCGGGGCGATGCAGCAATCGTCATTGCAACATGCGAAGCGGTCAAACAGCTCTATCCTGATTCTACCATCGACATGCATAATGTTGCATTCGGCCCTGAAGATCTGAAAAAGCAGAAAGAGATTCATTTTTCTGCATTTAATCCTGATCAATTCCAACTTTTTCCAGCCATCTACCCTGCATTGAAAAATGGAAATAACGGGCCTTACATTTCAAGAAAACATCGAATCATACATTCAATTCGTTAGATCCTGATTTTAATATTGGGCTGGTTCCATTCACGGTTCCCCTTAATCCTGTTAAATAAAGAAGAGAAAAAGGCTTATCGCGCGTTAATTGATTCTGATCTGGTCATTTCCAAAGGAGGGAGTTATCTGCTTGCGAACAGTTGGAAAGATCTTCCTCAGATTCTCATGGTGATGCTTCCGTTGATGATTGCTTCAATCATGAAAAAAAGAACATTGCTTTTGGGCGTTTCAATAGGTCCCGCCAGTTCAAAAATCAGTTCATTATTCCTGAGGTTTTGTCTTTCCTTTGTTGACCAGATTGTCCTCCGGGAAGAATATGCTGTCAAAACTTGCAAACGTTTAAAAATTCCTGAAGAAAAATTGACGCTTCTTCCTGACATGGCTTTATTCTCTGTCGCTTGTGAAACAAATCAACCTGACAAGCCAGAACTGTTGAATAATTTAAGCAGCCCTGTCATTGGTGTGACGGTTCGAAGATGGCCTTTTGATGATGTCGGAAATCGAGCGGAACGTGAGCCAAAGTATTTTGAATCGGTTGCGACAGCTTTAAAAACATTTCAAAATTCGACAAACGGAACAGTTCTGTTCATCCCACAGGTGATTGGTCCTAATGAAGAAGGAAGTGACCTGGGGGGAATCCAGAAAGTCATGGAACATCTGGGAAAGAATCCAAATTTCATCACACTGCCTCGTGATCTTTCTGTCAATCAACTCAGGGCCATCTATGCTCACCTTGATCTCCTGGTCGGAACGCGTCTCCATTCCTGCCTGATGGGCTTTGGCACGCCGACGACCATGATTGGATATCAAGGCGACAAATCCATTGGCTCTGCAAAATTACTGGGATGCTCGGATCGATTCGTCCACATCAATGAAATCACTGCAGAAAGCCTTCTCCATGCCATTCAAAAAACATGGAATGAAAGAGAGTCGATCAAACAGGATGCAAAAAAAAGATTGAAGGCCTTCCAAAAAGAATTTTATAGTCATCTACCTGCAATACTTTCTATTGAAGACTTTCCGATTAAAACATTTGAAGCAATCCCGGACTCTGGTAAGAAACTCATTTTACAACAGAACATCAAGAAGAAAAAGAATCGTTCATCACTCTTACGAATAACTGCTACGCTCCTTCTGCTTATGACAACAATTTACGCCTTCCGGTGGCTTCAGTTGCGAAAAGGAATTGAGCAGGCATTTGTGCAACAAAATTCTTACCATATGGGAACAGTGGATGGAAAACTTGCAGGCTATTATCTGGAACCTCCGCTGGATGAGCAGGACATTGGCGAAACCGGTATATGGAAACTTTCCGATGATACCCGGGTAGACCAGCACCCTGATTTACAGGCAACTTTAGCACTCCAGCATTTTTCTTACTGGAAGCAACCCGGTAACACAGAAAAAAAAGATATCGCACGGGCGACATTCTTTGAACTTTCTGAAAATATTCAAAAGATGTTTGTGCAAAAAACAGCTCAGGATGGCCGGACTTTTTCTGTTGTGGAATATCATTTTGGTAATATCTGGTACCCTCATCTCAAAACTCCCTGGAGGTCATCGCTTGCACAGGGACGTTGTTTATCGGTACTGGCCAGGCATTACCAGGAGAAACCAGATCCGGAACTGTTAAAACTGATTAGAAGCATTATTGTTTCATACGAAGTTCCTGTTGAAGAAGATGGAGTCAAATCAGTACTTGACGGCTATTGGTTTTATGAAGAAGTAGCACAGCAGCCTGCAACCCATATTTTGAACGGACACATTATTGCTTTCTGGGGTTTATACGATGTCTATCGTGTGACGGGTGATAAAAAAGCTTTTAATTTATTCCAGAAAGGGATGGATGCAGTCTTAAATAATCTCAATAATTACGACACATTCCCCTGGTCAACTTATGATTTCGGACCTCATATCTGGGCGGGAACTGCAGGTCCCAAATACCAATTAATGCATGCAAATCAAATGAAAATTCTTTTTGAAATGACAAAACAACCTGAGTTCCTGAAATATGCACGTCAATGGGAAGACGAATTATCCAACTGGACAAATCAAATTAGTTATCTTTTTTCAAGAGATTATTATCGAGTGACTCGAAAGGTTAAAACAATATGCTTGTATTAGCATTCCTGATCATGATGTTTCTACCAAATTCGATTGAGTATGGATACAAAGTGAATTTCCTGGGATCATCCATTCCGGTAATCTACCTGTTAATTACATTTTTAATTCTCTGTTCCTACCAGCGTCTCTATTCAGGATTCAGGCAGCTGCCCCAGGTTGGATTTTTTCTTGTTTTTGCTCTCCTGCATACAGTGATCACGTATCCAACTTTAAGCAACAATTCTTTTTTGGGATTAGTGAAAGGATATTGCCCCATGCTAATGGTGGTTTACGTTGCAGGAAGCTGGCAAAACGGAATCACTTTCGATCACTTTAAAAAATATGCCTTTATTCTCATTAGCCTGATTGTTCCCTATTACATTGCCTATGCAATTTCGTCTTCTTCTCAATCTTCAGGATGGGGCTCGGAATTATTTCGATCGGGAATTAGCGGGCTCCCTCGGGTTCCGCTTCCCATTGGTGGGCCCAATATTGTGGGCGAAATTCTGATTTTAGTTTTTCCTTTATTTCTATATGAATTCACGGATACACAAGGGCACAAGTTTAAAAAACTTGGAAAAGTAGGTCTGGTGGCCGGTCTCATCGGTTTGACATTCTCTCGCGAATGTTACCTGGCGGGAGCAATTCAATCCCTTATTCATTTTCGTTTTACCAAAAGTAAAAAACTTCTTGGCTGGGCGTTTGCGTTGGGCCTCATCGTTATCTTCTCTACAAAAATCAATACTTCCCGAACCTTCTGGGCAGAAAAAGTGAACTGGAAAAAAATTGAATCCGGTTCCACTTCGCTCACATTAAGAGCCGTCACATACGATGCCATGTTTAACAGGATCAAGTCTGACCCTCTCGGTTCAGGAATTGGAAAACATTTTGTGAATGATCACACAGTCAACGCACTCGATTATGCATCTGGCTCAGTCAAACTGATTCCTTTTGACGGCAGGAAAATCATGTATCAAAGCCATAGCGGCTGGCTTTTAATTTTTGTGGAACTCGGATGGATTGGCGGTGCCCTGTTTTGCTGGATTTTCATCGAAATAATTCGCAGGCTTCACCTGGCGGTAAAAATTTACAATCAGTTGAGGCATAAGTCGCTCACCGAGCAGCTTCGAATGCCCGTGATCACTGTTGTCAGCTTTATTCCCTGTCTCCTCGTTAGCGATACCATTTTTTATAATTTTCGATTTGCGATCTTTTTCTGGGGAGTCTTCGGCTGCTATCTTGCTTTGGCAATGAAAGAAATTTCAGAATTTCAAACTGATGCAATTGTTGTTGAAACTCTCAGCGCCAGCAATCTGAAAAACTCTCCCAGTTATTAGTGCAGGTTGCACTTAACTTTAGCATCGCTGGATAGCATGGAGACTTTATTTCAAGACTCTAACCCACAACCCGTAAATGAATATCGCTCTGAAATATGGCCAATTTTGCAGATCAGACAGTTTGACAATGGTATTAGTGTCCGTCTAAGATGAATCCTGCTTCTTACCATATTCCAGAACTGTTTTTTAAACGGTAATCCACTGACAGGGCTAATCATGCTGAAACTAACTCTTGAAAAAGATGTCCGCACAACACGTAAGAAATATTACAGACCTTTCATCATTGTTCTCACAATCTTTCTGCTCAGTTTTCCCGTCAGTAAATTAAGCGCTGATGCCTGGGAACGAATCAAGCCTGCCAATCTCAAAAAAACACGAGAAGCAATTCGGAAATTGAGCCAATTGAGAAAACCGGTCGAACTGAAAAGCCAATATGGTGATTATCGAACCATCATGCATGCACATTCTCATTTTTCGCATGACAGTAATGGAACTGTTGAAGAAATCCGGAAAGCAGCCATCAAGGCAGGTGTGAAAATTATCATGTTCACCGAACATCCTGCAAAACATTATGACTATTTCAAAGATGGCAACCGGGGGCTAAAAGATGGTGTCCTTTTTATTCCGGGAGCAGAATCAAACGGATTGCATAATTACCCTACTCAAAGTGTTAAGGGGATCCGAATGCAAACCCCCCAAGAACAAACGGACATTGTGACTCGTAATAATGGATTAACATTTCTCTGCCATCTGGAAGAACGAATGGATTGGGAATTGGATAATCTAACCGGGAGTGAGATATATAACCTTCATGCAGATTTCAAGGGTGAGAAAAACCTGATCAAAGCCCTTACTACCCCAAACGGAATTCTTCAAATCCTGCCAATCATAAAAGAATATCCACAGGAAATGATAGGAGCCATCCAGGACTACCCTGCAGATTATTTACAAAAATGGGACAAGCTTTGCCAGAAATATCCTCACACAGGAGTCTCTGCAAATGATTCACACCACAACCAACGGGTTCATGCTTTTGTCGATGATGATGGAAAACTGGCCCTCGAAAATGCGGATAAGCAAGTCATTGCTAATGTCGATCCCGAAAAGGTTCCACTCATCAAACCAATCCTGTTTGGAAAGAAAAAAGGTGACACCATTTTCCTGTTGGATCTTGATCCATATGAAGTCAGTTTTCATCATGTCAGCACACATTTGTTGATGAATGAACAAACTGAAACTGCAGTAAGGGAAACACTCAAAGCAGGACGCGCTTATGTTTGTTTTGACTGGTTAGCAGATCCTGTCGGGTTTGTTTTTCAAGCAATGCAAAATGGAACAACGTTTCAGATGGGACAACAACTTGAATTAAAAAAGAAATGCCTGCTTCAAAGTGAATCTCCGATTCCCGTCGAATTTCGTGTGATGAGAAACGGAAAAGAAGAATTCAAAGCCGAAGGCAGAAAACTGAGCTTTCCTGTGAGCAAGGCAGGGATTTACCGCCTGGAAGCCTGGGTTAAAATTGGAGATGAAAAGAAAATCTGGATTCTCTCCAACCCCATCTATATCACTCAAAAATGATATCGATCTGCCTGATAGTCGATGTTTCCATAAAGAAACACCGGATGTTGAATTCCGTCACAGCCCTTTAAACAAGCTGTTTTCCGCTAATAATGTTGCTTGTAAGCAACACGGTTTGAAGGCTTAAGGAAACAATTTAAAGAACTTCCGATTTTTTTTAATAATTCAGAAGAATTCTTCAACAGGTATCAATTGTTAAGCTATATCAATGAGAATCACGGTTTTACTGTCTTCAACGACGTATTAATCATGATTCAAAAAGACAACACTTTGATAGAATGCCAAATCAATTTAAAGGAGAGATCTATACGCTCTAATACATTTTTCTTTATGCATGATCGCACCTTCTGATCCATCTAAACAGAGTGATTTCATGCTTCGGCCTTCCCTTTTCAGGATTGAAAAGAGAAGGCTTTTTTATTGCATGTTGTCCTGAAAACAATTAAGGCAGGAAGCTATTACAAATCAGGCTTGCGGTTCTGTCATACTGAATGGATCAAGTGCTTCTCTTAATGTTTCTTCCGGAAGGATATTCTGTTCGGTACAAAGTTCGCGAATTGTTTTTCCTGATTTGAATGCCTCTTTAGCCAAAGCAGATGCTTTTTCATATCCTATATGAGGATTCAGGCTTGTCACCATGGAAAGACTTTTCTCGACAGCTGCATTACATGCTTCCTCGTTGGCTTCCATGTTTTCGATACAGAAATCGACGAATGCATTTGTGACATTGGAAAGTAACATAATGCTTTCTAATGTGGTCTGTCCCATCACGGGCATCATGATATTCAACTGAAACTGTCCGCCAGTTGCTCCTGCCATCGTAATTGTTGAATCGTTTCCGATAACGCGAGTAGCAACCTGCATCATGCTTTCACACATCACGGGATTCACTTTCCCAGGCATGATGGAACTTCCCGGCTGCAAGTCTGGCATTTTCACTTCATAAAAACCGCAGCGAGGACCAGAACCAAGCCAGCGAAGATTATTAGAAACATTAAATAATGTGGTTGCAATCGCTTTGAGTTGACCGTGACATTCAACCAATCCATCTCGCTGAGCATTCGCTTCAAAATGATTCACTGCATCAATGAAATCCAGTCCTGTTTCAGCAGCAAGAACTGCAGCAACACGAGAACCGAATTCCGGGTGCGTATTAATTCCGGAACCAACCGCAGTTCCTCCAACAGGTAATTCAAGAACAGCTTTAATCGCTTTTTCTGCCCGCTTGAAAGAAAGTTCCACCTGTCTTGCAAAGGCACCAAATTCCTGTCCCAGTCGCAGAGGCGTAGCATCAGCCAGATGAGTCCGGCCGATTTTGATAATTTTGTCCCACAGTTCTGCTTTTTTCTGGAGGGATGTTTTGAATTTTTCCAATGCTGGAATCAAACTGTTCTTTATTTCAATTCCGACAGCAACATGAATAGCCGTTGGGAAAGTGTCATTCGTACTTTGCCCCATATTAATATGATCATTCGGATGGATCGATTTCTTTTCGTCAAAACGGTCTCCCCCCATAATTTCAATAGCGCGGTTGCTGATTACTTCATTCACATTCATGTTACTGGAAGTTCCGGAACCGGTTTGAAAAACATCAATCGGAAATTCATCTTCCAGATTGCCTGCGGAGATATCTTTTGCAGCTTGAAGCAGAGCAACAACTTGCTCATCGTTGAGCGGATTTTTTCCTGTTCCTGTCAGCTTACCAAGATCACGATTGGCTACACCAGCAGCGTACTTGACCAAACCCATTGCCCGGATCATTTCTTTAGGAAGTCTCCAACCGGAAATTGGAAAATTATCGACAGCACGTTGAGTTTGTGCGCCATAATATGCCTGCGAAGGAACCTGAACATCACCCATGGAATCGTGTTCGGTACGGAAATCACTCATTACTTCTCCCCTGCTATGCATTTTGATCGTGCGAAATTGAACCAGTTTTAAACTGGATATTTAACTCAATCTCGATCATATCGTCTTGAAACGATTTCGCAATGGGAGGAGAGTATAAGATCAACAGGATCAATCCACCAAAGAAAAAAAGCTGAGATTTACCTCAACTTTTATCTTTCGATTGTAATTCAAATTTCTTTATTGAACCTGTTTGTCAGATCCAAATAATAT
>JAJRVU010000367.1 GCA_024277145.1 Planctomycetota bacterium | reverse complement strand
TTAAAATCCTTTTTGCTTCGTTCATCGTGTTTCTTGGTGTTGATATGATTCGGATAATGTGGCCTTCCCTTGTTGCCAGAGGGCAGTACAATTGCCCCCAGCAAGACTGCCACCAACTTCAAGTCTCCACCCCGCTTTAAGAGCAACCTCGATTGCTTCCTGAATTTCTTTTTTAGGGTGCCTGTTAGCTTTCGCCATGCTTGATATCATCCCAAGGATGTGGACCACAGTCAACGCAAATTTAGAAAATCCCGAGAACTTTGGTAAATACGCAGGTTTTTACAGCTGTTTTTTCTTTACCATTTCATGGAACTGTTTCCAGGTAATCACTTCAACGCCTGATTTTTTCACTTCCCTGATCAGTTGTTTGTCCATGAAAATTCTTCGGTCCTCATCCCGGGTTTTCCAGGTGGCTGTAATTCCTCTGAGTTCTTCTCCTGCAATTCCACAGTGGATAATCACCTGCGAGACTCCCGGTGGAAGATTCTGGATCGCTTTGATGTAAGCTTTTTTACGCGTCTGATAACTTCCCTCGCCAATGGATGTGACCAAAGATGACAAGATTGGACGATTTTTTGTTTCTGCATGTTCGATAAGCTCATTAAATTTTGGTTTTAAACCGGGAACCATTGACAGAAGTTTATCGTTGTTTGACATCCGGGGAAGCATGACAGGCAAATTATATTCCACACCCAGATTATAATAAATTTCAACAAGATCAGGACGATAAACAACAGTTCCCATGTGAGTATCAAGATGAGTTAAAGGGATACCGAATTCCAAAGCTCGGTCAATTTGTGCCTTCAGTTCAATTTCAACTTCACTTGCTTTGGCGTTGCCTAATGTTTCCAGCGTTTCAGACCAGAGAAATCCTTCCTTGTCAAGAAGACTGGGAACTTTTTCTCGCGGTGCAACGGGTCCCCATTTGTAACGTCCCCATTCTGAATTCAATGTGAGGTGGATTCCATAATCTTTTTCGGGATGTTTTTTTGCATACGTAGCAAATTCTTTGAACCACCCACAAGGAACCATAATACTGCAGGAGGAAACAATTCCTTTTTCCATTGCTTCGATGGTTGCCAGATTGACGTTATGAGACATCCCTGCATCATCCGCATGAATGATAACGTATCGTTTTTGTTTTGTTGGGTTTGCTCCTTCAACTTGAACTCCCATTGGAATGACGATGAACAGGTACAACGCCATCATTAATTTTTTATTGATCATGAAATTAAATCCTCACTAAAATTATATTGAATACTGAATTGTTTGATTGCTTTAAAAAAAAGGATGCTAAAAAAATGAATATTGTAAAATAGGAATTCCGCTTTGAGTAAAATCGCAGCCTGAAATTCAAATTCCTAATGTTATTATATTAAAGTACAGGACCTCTATTTCCTCATAAGAGATTCAATTTCTTTCAAATTTGGTGAAATATCCAGTCATTTCCAGCCTGAAAGCTTTTAATGTGAAGACGTACGAACAGTAACTTTTCAGGTCCTTACTTGTTAATGCCATTTCCGAGTGTTAGGATCCGGGTTCCATCAGTCATGAAAGATTACCGACCAAGGGAAAATGAATTGGATTTAACAGCGACAATCTCCTGAAATGATAATCTCCTGAAAATAATTTGGAATATGACAATGAACAACCTTACGATTTGGATAATCATGATGACCTTCTCAGCACAGTCTTCAGACAAAGAACTTTTTGTGGCCAGCCCTTTTACGGAACCATCCAGTTTTACAGATGGAATTGAAGGTCCTGCATGTGATTCTGATGGAAATGTTTATGCAGTCAATTTTGAAAAACAACATACAATAGGAATTGTCACGCCGAAGGGAGAGGCTTCCATTTTTGTCAATCTTGAAAAAGGAAGCGTAGGAAACGGAATTCGCTTCGACCAAAAAGGGAACATGTACATTGCAGATTACACAAATCACAATGTCCTTAAGGTTGACATGAAAACCAAAAAAATTGAAGTGCATGCCCATGAATCGAAAATGAATCAGCCTAACGATATCGCCATCACAAAAGAGGGAATCATTTACGCAAGTGATCCCAACTGGAAAGAAAGCACTGGTCAGGTCTGGCGAGTGGATCTGGATGGAACGATCACATTAGTAGCTCCTGATATGGGAACAACCAATGGCATTGATGTCAGCCCGGATGGAAAAACCTTGTACGTGAATGAAAGCGTCCAGCGGAATGTGTGGTCTTTTAAAATCAATTCGGACGGTTCGCTTTCAAATAAAAAACTGATTCATCAATTCAAAGATTTTGGAATGGATGGAATGCGTTGTGACGTTGATGGAAATATCTATATCACAAGGTATGGTAAAGGGACCGTTGTTAAAATGACCCCACAGGGAGAAATCCTGAAAGAGATTGATGTACTGGGTGAAAAACCAAGTAACCTCTGTTTTGGAGGACCCGATGGTTGCACGATTTACGTGACAGAAGTGGAGCATGAAAGGCTTGTGGAATTTCGAGTCGATCAGCCGGGATTAGCCTGGAAACGCTGGCAGAAATAAGATTGAGGCAGAAATAAGATTGAGGCAGAAATAAGATTGAGGCAGAAATAAGATTGAAATGCCGGTAGAAAAGACAGTGTTATTCAACAGCGTTATTCAGAAGTATCATTATTAAGCGTCGGTTAGCGGTTCAACTTCAGGAGCCGTCAAACAGGCCATCCGATAAAATAATTGTTTTTCTTCACAAAGTTTGATGTATTCCGCGGGCATGGATTCAATGATGGAATCGTCCCACTCAATCACAATTTTGGGATCACTTTTTTTCCCAAGCAGATCCACAATCATTCCTGTCCAACCCGAGCAGGAGAATTCAGAAAATTCGGGAAGGTTGACTCCCTCCTTAACCTGGATAGAATCACCTTTTTTGAATTGGGATGTTGATTTCTTTTTACCCATTGTTCCTGCTGAATCCATTTTTAAAATAACACGATACCGACAAACCCATAAAGCCTTTTATCACTGATATTAAAACGAAAATGGAATGAAAAAGTCAATAGATTGATCAGAAAATGATCCTGAATTCTACATGAAGCTATTATCTGTGCTATTGATGCAGTATTCTTATTCTGAATCAGGGTTCCAGAGGACATTTTAAAACAACCCTTCGCTATTTTTACATTAATTTTATCGAAAAACTGATTGTCAGTTT
>JAJRVU010000366.1 GCA_024277145.1 Planctomycetota bacterium | reverse complement strand
GTTTTGTTCTTGATCGTTTTTTTTCGATCATCAATCACAGTTTGAAAATTATTAGGACGTAATTCCGGGTCAACATATTTTTTTAAATCTCTTAAAGCAATTACTTTGAAATGATTATCCGAAAGATATTTCATGTATTGTGCAAATTTTTTGACCGGGCTGTTCACCCAGGGATGTGCTTTATCAGGGCCCCCATGAAACTGCAGGACTGCAATTCGTCCTGAATGTGCCTGCTTAACTGCTCGCTTCAGATTTTTGATCGTCCAGAAAGGACGGGCATCACCCGCAGAGGGAATCAACAAGGGATGGTCAAACCCCGGCTCATAGGCAAAACCATTTCCATCTTTGTATTCGTATTCAGGAAAACCACCTCGGCGGGCAAAACGTATTCCCTGCGATTCCAATATAGGATAAGCATCGGGATGAATTCCATTTCCCGGATAAGCAAAGCTGACTGTTTTGGGAATCCCATATTCCTCACATCGATCATTGATTGTCTTGATTTGGTCTGCAAATTGCGAAAGTTGCTTTTTCAAAAGTTCAGGTTTGGAAGGAGTCAACGCCATATGACCGCGAGTATGATTCCCGATCTCAAATCCATCCTGATGAAGATGGGCAATTTCATCCCATGTCATGTAATCCTGTTTATTTGTTTTAAAATCAAAGCCTTCTGTAATAAAAAATGTTGCACTGAAGTGATATTTTTTCAGGATCGATCGAACGACTGTAAAATGAGATTTTACGGAATCATCAAAAGTCAGGACAACAAGTTTATCAGGAATCGGTTCCAGTGCTTTTGAAACAACCGGCGAAACTAATAACAGAACAAATACAAATAAAGTTTTGAATCCTGTTTTCCGGGAGTAATGACTTATCGGTCCGTTTTTATTCATGAGAAAATTCCTGAACAGTTTTTATTCGAGGTTATTTTGATTATCATAACAATTTGATTACTATTTTAATTACCGTAACAATCAGTTTAATCTTATTATCCAAGTCAAATCCAGTATCCAAAACAAATACGGGTCAATAATGATACATTTTCTTGCTAAGGGAATTTCTGATATCTCAAAAAACATTGAGCAGGAATTTTTTCGTATTGAAGAAGAGAGCCATGTTGCAGCCAGTATGGTGAATGGCGTTATAGCTGGAACAGCAGTTGCGATAGTTGCCTGGCTTGTCATCTCAATTGAACATTTCACCTATCAGGAAGGTGACTTATTGCTTTTCGCCTGTCTCGGTTCTTCTGCTGCTTCCATTGTCTTTTCGCCCATTTCACGATCCAACAGTTTTCGCTCGATTTTCATTGCGTACGGTGCATCATGCCTGATCTGTGCCGTCATGATACCGGTCCGATCATCAGGATTTATGGTCATCCCGATACAATGCGGACTAGCAGTAACCCTCTCCATTTTCCTGATGAGGCTTCTTGATGCAATGCATCCTGCAGCAGTGGGATCAGCCATGTCATTCATCATTTATGAACGTGATATTGCAACGATCACAATATTGATGCTGGCAATCCTCGGACTTCTTTTGATCGTTAAAATTCTGGCTTATACTTACCGGAAAGAATTAGCCTTCAAGTATTTTCCTAAAGAATTCAAACGGGCGTATTATGGTTCAGAATTTATCGTCACTGTTGAAAAAGAAGTTATTGAAAAAGAAATATACGAAAAAGAGATTGTCGTAAATAAAAATCGCGGTAAAGAATTAAACAGAGAGGAAGAGGCTTCACATTAAAAAGGCTTCACCGTGATAATGGGCATAGAGACAGGTTTTCTCTGTGGGTATCTTGTCTGTGGGTGTCTTAATTGAACAGGATATTGCGAACGTGACTGTTGAGGGTTAAACCGAGGTGTGAATTGGTTTCGCGATGAATATTGACGCGGTGCCTGTCTTGAAACAGGTTGCATTTGCTGGTTCACTGGACGATTAGTTGCTGGTTCTAAAAATAGTTTTTCAGGAACAGTCTTAACAACCTGCTTCGGTTGAAACAGACGAGGAGTGTGCGTCCTTTTCGGTAATGGTGCATTCGGTTTCTGGGAATAAGACGCCTGGACAACACCTGAATTCGGTTGTACTAACTTTTGTTCCGGTTTGAACACCGGTCCCTGCTCATCCTGAAACAACGATTTACCTGCAAATAGTTCCTGCGTTGGCTTATCGAGTTGATCATCTCCCATTTTCTGATCACCTGATTTTTGGTGATCAATTAATGTGTAAACACCTTTATCTTCAGGAGGGGAAAGTCCGGGATTAATTTTATTGATAAATGGCTCATCTTTTTCAGTCTGGACATGTTCTTCCCTGACATTGATTAACTTTGCCCGTTCTGATTCCCTGAGATCAGGATTTTGACTCAGTTTCCTCAGCATTTCTACCGGCATGATATAAACTCGGTTCTCTTCTCGCTCAAAGGTATAGCCTAATGCAGGAAGAATCATTGTAAGAGCTTCTTCCAAATCATGAATCCGATATTCCTTTGTCAATTTTCCAGTCAATTCAGGAGAAACAAAAATAACTGATTGAGAAACTTCAGCCAACAGCTTACAGACCTGGCGAATTTCAGCATTTTCAAATTTCAGGTAAATTATTGACGAATCCGTTTCGTCTTTTCGGGCAATTAAAACAGGTTCTGAATTCTGATTTTCTAATTCTGGTTCTGATTCCGAATTATCAATTGTCTCTTCTTCTACGAATGTGCTTTCCTCTTCTGATTGAGTTTCGAGATTGGCTTCTAAAATAGGACCATCACTAAACGGATCTTTATCAGCAGGCTCTGTGAGTTCTAAAGATTCTTCTTCCTGGGGTTCCTGATCCAACAGATTCTGATTCTGCACATTACTATATAATTCTTCTGATTTTGTAAGAAGATCCCTCTGTTTGTTTTCCACATCCTGCAAACGAATTATCTGCTCATCAAGATGGCCAATCCGCTTATCTAGTTCTGTGGTATCGACCTCAACAATAATTTCTTCTGGCTCATCCAGATATGTTTCAGGATTTGATTCCTTTAATACAGCTTGCTCCTGCTCCTGCTCCTGCTCCTGATCCTGATCCTGATCCTGCTCCTGCTCCTGATCATTCAAATTGAGTGGAGTTTCTTCATGCTCTGGAAGTAAAGCAGGCTCACTGACTGAGATTTCTTTTATTTCGTTGACCTGTTTTGCCGTCGTTTGTGTTTTGGAATGATCCGTATCATGGCTATCCGGCGCAATAGCTACATTAGGACTGATCAAAGGAGGGGGATCCTGTCCGATTGCCAGAAAGTGTAATCGTCTTGCATTTTCAGGATTAGCAAGCAGGGTGAGCCCTACTAAAACAACACCCGTAAAAAGTGAAAAGAAAGCAGTCCGGAAATAACGGTTTTTAGCCATTTTGATCATCCATGATCTCAAAAGAGATCGGTTACTGGTTTGCTATCCAAATATGAATACATAATTATTCAGAAATCGAGAGAACCAGTTTGAGGGAATGGAAAATTGAAAGGATTGATTTGTCGTTTTTGGAAAGGAGCCTACTTTGAGCAGGCTATCTGGAGGGAAGGAATTTACCGAAAATTCGCTTTTAAAGAAACACCAGTTTTTTAATTTGATTGTTGGTGAGTGGATTAAAGTCATAAAAATCCACAAATATCACTCAGAAAGGGTTAATTACGCCTGTTCTTCAGTTCGCCAGAGCAGGGTACTCTTGTATTAACCCGTTGATATATCGATAGTTATAAAAAAGGCGTGGCAAACTCCCCTCAAAGCTTCCAGCAATGTATCTGCCACGCCATTTCAATTTGAAATTGTTTTAAAAATGTATCTTTACGGAAAAATACGTCATAATACCGACATGTCAAATCAGTTTTCGTTTCTTTTTAAAAACCGATCCTGCTTGGACTTACTCTTAAATTTAAATTGAGGGATATCCCCTACAATAAAGTTGCCCAGATTGATTCATTCATCTGTTTCATTTGGGAATAAGAACAACATAATAACAATCTGAGAAGACAATCTTTCTTTCAAAACAATCACTTTTTTAATGAATACAGAATCATCCCATGCCTGAACGATTTTATTTTCCTGATTCTCTTAAACAGAATTCGATTGAACTGGATGGATCAGAAGCTCATCACCTTCTGAATGTACTTCGCATGAAAATAGGGGAAGAGGTCGAAATATTTAATGGAGAAGGGATTGCCGCAAGCACTGTAATTCAGTCCTGCACAAGAAAATCTGTTAACCTCGAAGTGATCTCTTTAAAGCAGGATGCCGACACAAATCAGAAAAAAATCATCGTCGCTTCTGCAGTCCCGAAAGGTGACCGGTTCCGATGGATGATCGAGAAAATGACAGAGTTAAACGTTTCCGAGTTTATTCCCCTGTCTACAACCAGAAGTGTCGTTGACCCCGGCAAGGGCAAAATGAATAAAATGGAGCAAGCCATTATTTCTGCATGCAAGCAATCTGGCAGAAACCGGTTAATGAAAATCAATCCCGGAATGACATGGAGTGAACTGCGCGATAACAAATCGAGTTATTCATTACAACTGATTGCTCACCCGGGAGGGCAACCTCTCCGTCAGGTCTTCGCTAAATCTTCAACAATTGAAACGGAAACGAGTATTCTTTTAATCATCGGACCGGAGGGGGGACTAACCGACGAAGAAATCGCACAAATGCACCATGGTAATTCACACATTATTTCACTCGGGGAAAATATTTTGCGAATTGAAACCGCTGCCATCGCAGGAGTAGCCATCCTTCAAAATCAATAACATTTCCATTATAGATTATCAAAATAGATTATCAAAATAGATTATCAAAATAGATTATCAAAATAGATTATCAAATTTCTGTCTGAAATTATCCTATAACCCTGCTGGACTTTCGTAGCGATGTGTCGGAACAGGTCGTCCCGGTCGAAAACAGTGGGAATTGCGAAAGGTTGCCTCTGCATTCTTCTCTTTAGAAATCTGGGAAATAATATTCTTGACTTCCCTTTCCAGAATTTCAGGATCACAGGCAACACGAGCATTCACAATCAAATCAACCTGCTTCACTTCACAATCAGAAGGCAGTGAAAGTTCGGGGGGATGATCACCACTAATCAGATTAGCAACACCAAAATATCCTTCATGAAGACCGATCACTTTCAGGTGGGCGATTTCCGAACTAGTCGCATTAAGTGATTTCTGCAAACCTGTCACAATTTTCAGCAGAACATCGTCTAAAGAGAAGGATTGATCACTACTTAAATTCAAACTGCTATTAAGCCAACCCAGTTCTGCCTCACCTTCTGCATAAATATCGTAATCAATCTCCAGAATTCTGCTTCCGTAATTCCCCTGTTGGTCCAGCATTTCTAAATACTGCTCAAAGCCTTCACCCGTTCTGGCAGAAATATTCAAGACAGGTCTATTGGGATAATTCTGATCAATCAATTCGTTGATTTCATTTAATTCTTCAGGAGAAAGTTCATCGACGCGGTTGATCAAAATCAGGTCTGCTTCTTCAAGTTGTTTTTTCAGAATGTAGGAAGCCTTTGGTGAGAAACCTGCCTTTTTCATATTCTGGAGAATTCGTTTTCCATGTCCCGGTTTAAGAATGACAGAATAAGGTGCAATTGAGAATTCCGCTTCAAAAAGATGTCGGATTGGTTGAATCACGGTTGCAACCAGATCGGTACAGCTTCCAACAGGTTCTGCAAGAATGACATCAGGTAGTTCTTTTTGAGATAATGATGAAATCGTTTCCATCAAACTATCAAACTGGCAACAAAAACAGGCTCCAGCCACTTCACCCACATCAAAACCTTGTGACTCCAAAGTCCGTGTATCCACTAAATCAGTCGCCTGATCATTCGTCACAATTCCAACTTTTTTGCCCTGCTTCATATAAGAACTGGCAATTCGTCCAATCGTTGTCGTTTTTCCTGCACCCAAAAATCCTCCAACCATAACAAATTGAATTTTATGACTCATTTTTTTGTCCATTCTTTCACAATTAAGTCTTCTGAATCTGTACTCGATTTCTCATTGTTTTATTTGTACGAAGTTGTATTGTTTGCATGAAACTGCACCGTTTGCAAGAAGTTCATTTTCGTTTATGATCATATACAATATTGAAAGCCGATATTCTGTGAGCTCGGCTACAAACTATCCAATTATTATTTTATCTGTTGAAACAGGCCAGCGAAACTGTATGTCACCAACTTTGTCCAACAATATTCCTGCAATCCTCGGCGGAAATCCGGAATTCCCGGAAGGGCCACCGGATTGGCCTCTCCCGGATGAAGAGATCCTGCAGAGTTTGACGGAAGCTTTTCATGATGGAAGCTGGGGGAAGTATCAGGGCATTAATTGTGATACTTTAAAATCAGCCATTGCTGAATATCAAAATTGCGAACATGTGACACTCTGCTCTAGTGGGACTTCTGCGATTGAACTGGCATTAAGAGGGATTCAAATTCAAAAGGATGATGAAGTTATTCTTGCTGGTTATGATTTTGATGGAAATTATCGAAACATCATTTATCTGGAAGGCCGACCTGTCCTTGTTGATCTCTGTCCTGATACCTGGAACATGGATATTGCTGAACTGAAGAAAGCGGTCAACAAGCAAACAAAAGCAATCATTGTTTCTCATCTTCACGGGGGGTTTGTTCCTATAAAGGAATTGATGTCCCTTTCCAAAGAGAAGAGAATTCCAGTAATTGAGGATGCCTGCCAAATGCCCGGCGCAATCGTTCAGGGGAAAAAAGCAGGTTCATGGGGTGATATTGGTGTGATCAGTTTCGGCGGAAGTAAAACTCTCACCGCTGGTCGGGGAGGGGCTCTTTTCCCCAACAACAGTGAAATTGCTCAAAGAATACACTTAATACAAAACCGCGGAAACGAGGCTTACCCGTTATCAGAATTACAGGCAGCCGTTATAATTCCTCAGCTGAAAATACTTGATCAACAAAATCAAATCCGTTCAGAAAATGTTCAAGTCCTTAAAAAAGAACTTTCATATTTCTCCGGATTAAATTTATTCAGGAATGTTCAAACAGATCAAAGAGACGAAAAATCGTCACCCGGTTATTATAAAGTTGGGTTTCAATATGATCCAGATGAATTTTCCGGGCTTGATCGAAACAGTTTTTGCAAAGCGATTCAGACTGAAGGAGTGGCCATGTACCCGGGATTTCGTTCCTTTCATTGCATTCATAGTTCCAGAAGATTCCTAAAAACAGGGTCATTGGAACAAGCAACACTAGCAGATAAAAACTGTGTGGTACTGCATCATCCGATTCTTTTAAAAACAGAAACCGAGATAAAAAAAATCGTACAAGCTATCAGTAAGATCAAGAATCATGCAGCAGAGATCAATCTATTATTAAACAAATCTGAATAGCCTTATTAGAAACCATTTCAAGCATTAATCAATACACGAGTTCCATGCGAATACTTGTCCTCAACCCGTATCATTCCGGCAGTCATCGTTCATTTATTGAAGGATGGATCAAGCATAGCCAACACGATTTCACATTGCTGACACTTCCCGGGCATCATTGGAAATGGAGGATGAGGCATTCCCCGTTAACCTTTGCTCAACAGGTCAAAGAACGAACAGACAAAGGTAAAAAATGGGATCTCCTTTTTTCAACGGACATGCTTAATCTGCCTGAATTCCTCGGATTTGCCCCTGAAGAGATCAGAAAGTTGCCTGGCGTTATCTATTTTCATGAAAACCAAATCACTTACCCGACACAAACTCATGATAAACGTGACCTTCATTTCGCCTATACCAATTTTCTGACTGCGGTGAAAGCAGACCAACTCTGGTTTAATTCCGACTTCCATCGACAGGATTTTTTGAATGCACTCGACCAATATCTTCCTAAAATGCCTGGTTTCCAAAACACAGAACAGGTTGAGCTGATTCGTAAGAAAGCCATTGTTCAATATCCCGGAATTGAACAAATGAACGAGGTTGAAAAACTTGAAAACAAACAGATCCATTTCCTCTGGTGTGCCCGCTGGGAGTATGACAAAAACCCTGAAGAATTCTTCAGTGCGATGTCCGTTTTGAAAGAAGCTGGATACTCATTTCGATTAAGCGTCATAGGTGAATCATACAGGAATCAACCCGACTGCTTTGACGTTGCCAAAAAACAATTTGCAGAAGAAATTGTGCACTGGGGATATCAGGAAAGCAGAAAAGAATATGAAAAAGTCCTGGAAGAATCCGATGTTATTGTTTCAACTGCAACTCATGAATTTTTTGGAATCTCTGCTGTTGAAGCAGTTCTGGCAAATTGTTTTCCCATTGTCCCCCAGCGCCTGGCTTATCCGGAAGTTTTTGAAAACTTCACTGATTTCCTTTATGACGGCACGAAGGAAGGCTTGATCAAATCATTAATCCAATTATTGAAACAGTATGAAGCAGGGAATTTGTGGACAACAGGCAGCCTGCAGGCAAAGGAATCATTCAATCGATTTTTGTGGACTCATCGCTCATCGGAGATGGATCAGGCTTGCGAAAACCTTGTCCGAAAAAGCTGATCTCAGTCTGCTTTAAAAAACTCATTCTGGACGATTCTGCCGCAATAAAAAGACAAATCCCCATGCTGATTCCACCCCATATCCTGCAGTCCGGTTATACCGAATAAGCAACCTGTGCACACTATATGTTTTTTCAGTTTTCGGTTCTCCAGCGAAACAGAAGCAAATAGTAGGAATCAGGCTTTGATTAACGATCCTGACGGAGAATGCCAGCAATTGAAGCAGAAACCTTAAAAGATCATTTTTTTTCTAAAGTTTCTTATTGTAATTGCCTGCCTGAAACCAGAGCATGGATGTATGCCAGAGATTTGATTCCTGCCTAAGGATTCACAAATAATAAATATGGCCAAGCACTCAAATTACTAACAACTACGATGGGCAACATGTTAAAAATACTTCAGGACAAACTCCCTCAGTCATTACTCAGCTATCTTTCATTCCGCATTTCCTTTCAGGAAACTCTGGAACGAATTGCACTGGCTCGTCAAATGCACGAAGACACAACATTTGGATTTGGCTACCTGACTGAGGTTCCATTTTTCAAAGCAGTTCCACCCCATGTCCAACTCGATATGCTGGCATCAACATGGGCAAAACATATTTCCAGTGAAAACTTTGAAGCCAACCTGGCTGACGAAAGTGTTATATACTCCTGCTGCGAAACATCTGCCCGAATGGTTGAATCTCAAGATGAATTAATTTCCTCTTATCTCAAAGGGGGGCCATTAGACGCGTCTGTCAACCTGGATCATATGCTTGCTTCCGAACTGAGAGGACTACATTTGAATTTATCAAACAATGGTGAATTCCTGATGATCAGCCAGTTTGAAGACATGCATCCTGATGAAGCAAGAAAAACAAAAAAAGAATTTGGCATGAATGAAGAGCGTTTGGACATCATGTTCGACACTCTTGGACGTTGGCAAATGTCGTCCGATTTCCTTCAGAACCTCTCCCACTTATTCACCGGGCGAGAAATTTTACGGATTGTCACTGTTCTTGGTGTTAAATAGGACTAGGTGTCAAATAGAGCGTTTCTGTAGATTTGTAAAATTATACGGATGACGTAAAAGAGGCCATCAAAATCCCGGCTGCGACCGAAACATTTAAAGAATCCACTTTTGAATCAGACGGAATCTGGCAGACAACATCACATTTTTTCTCGGTCAACTGCCGAATCCCTTTTTCTTCATTCCCCAGAATTATCAACCAGTTTCTACCGCGATCCACATTTTTAACAGTTTCTGTCGCATGCTCTGATGTTCCCAAAATCCAGAGTCCTTTTTCTTTCGCTTGTGTCAAAGCCCTACTGAGATTCGGCTGAACGGAAAAAGGAACATGTTCCACGCCTCCTGATGCAACATCATAAACGGAAGAATTCATCGGGGCAGAGCGATCTTTGGTTAAGATCAGGCCGCGGATTCCAAAAAAGGCAGCTGATCGAAAAATTGCTCCAACATTATGAGGATCCTGAATCTGATCCAAAGCCAACCAGACTCCGACATTATCTTCATTGACATCTGCCCAGAGTTGTTCCAATGAGACATCCATTCTTGGTTTGATCACCGTCTCTGCAAATCCAACTCTCTCTGATTTAGGCTCGAACTTATTTTTTCTTCTTCCTGACTTCTGTGCGGAAGTCTGCTGCCCGATTGGAATATTATGTTTGATTGCAAGATTGATAACATCGTTCCAATAGTTACCGGGATTTCTTGAACTGACATTAACTTCAAGAACATCGATATGTCGCTCTCGCAAAACTTCTAACGCAGAGTGAGGATTTTTTAAAATTAGAGACACGGTTGATTCCAGTTGAAATAATTTTTTATTGATCTTGTACAAATTAGTCTTGAATGGGTTCAGGAAGAAGCCTGCTGTCTATGGTACTCATAAATAAACAAGGAAGCAGAAATCGCTGCATTGAGAGAATCAACTTTCCCTGTTTGAGAAATGGCGACTTGAATGTCTGCCACTTTTAACAGTTCAGGAGTGATGCCTGATCCTTCGTTCCCTATGATTAACGCTGTTTTTTTTGAAAACTGGAACTGCCCAAGTGTTTGTTCTGCTTTTTCAGATCCAGCAATGACAGAATAACTTTTCTGTTTCAGGCTATTTATCATTGAAGCAAGGTCTTCAACCTGAATGATCGGTAAATAATTCACCGCTCCTGCTGAACTTCTTACAACCTGGCTTGTCACCCCAACCTGATTTTTCTTACCAATGACGATGCCGGTACATCCGAGAACTTCCGCAGTTCGGATCATTGCCCCTAGATTGTGGGAATCCTGAATGGAATCAAGAATCAGCAAAAAAGATTTTTCCAGATCATCCTGAAGAAGAGATTTTGGTGAATCGTAAGAAAATGGAGGCATTTTAGCAGCCAAGCCCTGATGTTCTCGCGTGTGACAATTTTTTTCAATATCATCAGGGGACATCTGGATAACAGGGATATTCAAGGATTTTGATTTCTGAAGGACTTCGTCCTTTATATCACTCGAAAGTTCTGGATTACAGAGTACTTCCAAAGGTTGCCATTTTTCGGCGCGTAGTGTCTCCAAGACTGGATTTTTCCCCCAAATCCAGCACTTCTGGTGGTTTCCCAATAATTTCTTATGACCTTTTCGGCGGTATCTTTCAACCATATAAATTCAAGTTTTCCACTTTTTCTAATGATATTTTCAGCCCATTCTGATAAAAAAACAGGGGGCTATATCTATTATTTTTAATTAATTATTGGAGAATATGACCTTCTTGCAAAACATTTTTTGACCTCTGTTGCTTTTCCTGCAACAAGAGCAGATCATAAGGGTTGTCAACTATAAACGAGACGCTCAGCAATTGAAAACAGCTCTGCTCGAAAACCGTTCAGTCTGGCTTCAGTACAGATTGGTTTCCGAACAGTATGGTTTTCTAATAGTGTGGATTTCTAATAGTGTGGATTCTAAACTTCGCGTTTTCTCAATGAGAATAAAAAAGCTAAACGGAAGATGAAATTGGCTAAACGACCTCCGGTATACAAAACTCCTCAGGAACGCGACGGACTTAGAACTGCTTCCCGGTTCAACGCAGAACTTATGGACTATCTCAGGCCATTTGTCAAACCTGGAATTTCCACTGAAGAGCTGGATAAGCTCGCCCACGAGTATACTCTCTCTCATGGTCACACTCCAGCTTGTCTGGGTTATAAAGGTTACCCTAAAAGCATTTGCACCAGTATCAATGAAGTTGTTTGTCATGGAATTCCGGGCAAAATGCTTCTCAAAGAGGGTGATATTGTCAACCTTGACCTAACAACCATCGTTGATGGCTGGTATGGAGATCAATCGGAAACATTCATTATTGGGGAAATTCCCGATCAAACTCTCAAGCTTGTTCAGGTGACATTTGATTCACTTTATCTCGGAATTCGTACTCTCAAACCGAACAGTTCCGTTTTTGAAATAGGGAAAGTCATTTTTGACCATGCAAGCAAGTTCGGCTATTCTGTTGTAAGAGATTATCAAGGGCACGGAATAGGAAAACAGTTCCACCAGGAACCAGGCGTCCCCCATTTTCCACATCCTTCTTCTCAAAATGACATCCTGAAACCGGGAGTCTGCTTTACAATTGAGCCGATGTTAAACCTGGGAGGATACGAAACCTCGCTCGACCGTGCTGACGGGTGGACAGTAAGAACACGTGACCGTATGTTATCTGCACAGTTTGAACATACGATATTAATGACTGAAGACGGCCCTGAAATTCTCACTTTGACTAAAAATGGGCCTCAGGAAGGGCATAAATTCGAATGAGATTGACTCAAACTATTATCTCTTCGTTATTCCCCACAGTTATTGATTCCCATCTATTCAGGTAAGATTCCGGGTATAATTCCTGAGAGACTTGAAAGCCCGCCTGCTTTATATTTGAATGAAGTACGAATATTTACTTCATCTCAATCTCATATTTTAACTAGGTTTATCGGATGAAACCTTTTGCCACAAGCATTTCAGGCCGGCTGGCAGTCATCGGTGATCTTCATGGTCATGTTGACAAACTTGACAAAATCCTGACTCAATTATCAAATTCAAACTATCTGGAAGACCGCTGGGTTGTTTTTCTTGGTGACTATCTGGATCGAGGTCCTGATCCTAAAAAAGTCATCCAGAGAATTATTGATTTTCAAAAAAGCCACCCAAAAACAACAGCTATTGCAGGAAATCATGACCTGGCTTTTTCTTGTGCGATGGGCTGGAGCCCGGAACCCCCTGAAAAATCACTTGGGAAACTCTGGCTTGATGAATATGATTCCCAAACCACGTTCAGTTCCTATGGGGCTAAATTTCAGGATATCAAAGACCTCGAAAATCAATTCCCGGAAGAACATCGTGAATGGCTACTCAATCTTCCCTGGTGTGTTGAGCATCCTGAATATCTATTTGTTCACGCAGGACTGAGTACGGACCAAACTTATATTGATCAGTTCAGATCGCTCAAAAATAAAGATTTGAGTTCTGGAATCCCTCCTTGGTTATTCTCGAAAGAACTTTCTCATGCTGTTGCTCCACCTGATTCACCAGTCACTGTGGTCACTGGGCACGGGTTTGTTCCTTACGTCGAACATCGGGAAAATCGAATCTTAATGGATACCACAGGCGGTTTTGAGGAAAATAAGCTGAGCTGCCTCCTACTCCCTGAATTCCGAGCGATTCGGTCTCATAAGCATGAGCATCGGAACAAAATCCGAAAGCCCTGGTTCAAAACTATTAAAAAATGGCTTCCTCTTTCAAAATAACACTTTGGGAAAAATAGACATTCCGGGAGCAGTCCATCCTGTTTACACCAGAACAGAAATGCCTCACAGGTATACTTTTATCCATGCCCCAATATGATTTCCTGCAAAATGGCCTTTGTAATAAAAACAACAATCGCTAAGATTCTCCGCAGGTTGGACTTACCCAAAAGTTCATCTTTGAAGGAAATGAGCCACTGAATGGATCCAGGAACTCTGCTCCCGATCATTTCAATGAATTGCGTACACGGAAGTTATCAAATTCAACGAACCGATCCTGATATCACCAGATAATAAGTGAACTTGTTTGGTATTTCATATCTGGACTCAACTTGAAATTTGCAGATTCCCGGATTCCGTTTTTCAAAGATGTTGATTTATAAACGTTCAATTTTATGCAGACAGGAATCTCGCAATGAGCGATCAGGCACCTTCAGTTAAAACATCAATTAAAAAACCATTTTCTTTTCAGTCCGCCTTATTGATATCATTACTGTTCAGCCTGAATGGTGCATTTTTTGTTGCGATTGTCGAGTTTCGATCTTACAAAAATAAATTCCTAAGACTGAAAGCAATGGACACAAATATTTTTGATGCAAGTCTGGTCTTCTGGTCGTTGATAGCAAAAACATTAGTCTTGCTTCTGCCTTTACTTATTGTGGTCACCCTGTTTCTGGCCATTAAAAAAAATAAATTATCTTTCACTGTTTTGTTTACCGGAGCGCTGATTCTATTCAGTTGGATCATTGCTGACTTGCGACTGATGCGAATTACTGGTGCACATATCAGTAACTACTTCGAAAACATTTTAGACCCTGTTACCTGGCAGTGGGGGAGTGATCTTTCACGAATCTACTGGCAAGTTGGCTGGGATCTTTTTACAGCAGTTCTGGTCACAATAGGACTTTTTCTGTTCTACTATTTCACGGTGAAATTTATCCGAAATCGATCTGAAAGATATTCACAAAAGAAATACATTCTTTCGACAGCATCTTCCATAGCTTTTCTCATCATTGGAATTTTTCCTGCAATGCAATTTGTGGGGAACCCATTGGTGTTGGAACGTTTATATGCATCCATGCCTACAAATGCCCTGTTTTTTCACCCCGAAAAT
>JAJRVU010000365.1 GCA_024277145.1 Planctomycetota bacterium | reverse complement strand
ATCATCATAAGTTTTAATAGAAGCAGGTTGTATTGCTCCCGGGTGAATCATCATTCCATCATCAAACTCATCTACATTCAATCCAGCCCGTTTTAATTCCGTTGCAACAGCACTAATTCGATCCGTTTCTTTATGCCGAACATGCGCAATATTGTGAATTCGAGTTGGTCCATCAGCATAAGCCGCGACAACCGCCAACGTCTGTGCGGTATCACTGATGGCATTCATATCGATATCAATTCCTTTTAATGGCTTTCCTTTAACAGTCATGGAATTTTCATTTTCTATAACTTCACAGCCCATTTGTTCTAATGCATCTACGAAGAGGACATCACCTTGGAGTGATTTTCTGGTGAGATTCTCAACAGTAACATCCCCACCCGTAATGGCAGCTAGTCCGTAAAAATAACTGGCAGCAGATGCATCCGGCTCAATAGTATAATCAACAGCTTTGTATTTCTGAGGTTTAATCTGGAACTGATTTTCCGTTGAGGTATCGACTTGAACTCCAAAAGACTCCATGACTGCCAAGGTCATATCAATATACGGTTTGGAGACTAGTTCCGAACTCAATTACAAAGTGACTTTTTCTTTTGCACAGGGAGCGATCATCAGTATCGCGCTAAGGTATTGGCTGGAAATATTTCCTGCAACGGTTGCTTTGCCTCCTGATAAACCAGATCCCTGAACAGTTAATGGTGGACAACCATTATTATTCTGGCTGAGAACTTTTGCTCCCAATTGATTTAAAGTTTCTACTAAAGGAGCAATCGGTCTTTCGCGCATTCTTTGATTTCCATCAAGAAAATATTTCCCTTCTCCTAATGCGCAAAGTGCTGTGAGAAACCGAATGCTGGTGCCACTGTTTTCTAATTCGAGATCAGCTTTATGACAATTGATTGCGCCCCCGCAACCTGATATTTCAATCTTGGATTCATCTGCAGAGAAACTCAATGGAAAGTTGAGGCGTTTCAAACTTTCCATCATCACCTGAGTATCCTGGCTATCAAGAACTCCGGAAAGACAAGAATTCCCGTCAGCCAATGCAGCAATAATGAGTGCACGGTTTGTCAGGCTTTTTGATCCCGGAGGGCAGATACTGCCATTCACAGGTCCGGAAACGACTGGAATTTCTATAAAATCGCTCATAAGTCTTTGTTTTATCAAGAGTTAAATAACACAACCAGCTTCATTTTATACAGTTCAAGCTCAGCAATAGCCACGAAACACATTAGCAGATTTTACGAAATTTCTTCTTTTTCGGCAAACTTGACGCATAAGCCTCATTCTTCCTAATTTTAACATATTGCCTATTGTTATTTTCTGAGACAGCCGATATTTACCTTCAGGAAACTCTATCCTGACATAGATTTCCTGAAAATGTTCTGATTTTCACATCAATAAAAATTAGAGCGTTTCTACATTTGATGTAGAAGGTTTAAGTGTTATCCCGACTCCATATACAGTGCGTCACGTTCTACATCATTTCTAGACATTGTCTAGCCTTTTTAATGAGAATCCAGATTCAGGAAGAAACTGATGAACAGTCGATTACTTTTACTTTTTCTAATTATAGCAAGTTTTATTGTGATCTGGTCCGATGATCAGAAAAAAACCGATACGTATCTTGCATCCCTTGAACAAGAAAAAGTGACTACAGAATTCACCCTGAACTGTTTTCCGGAATACAACTTTATCGCTCAACAATTGCAAACAATTGATCAATGGTCTTCTGAATTCGCAAGTTTGGATCCTTCAAATATTCAAAGTATTGATATCACAATCAAAGAATGTTTTCCCTCTTCTTTATCAACCGCTTCGCTTTGTCCTGTTGAAGAAAATAATTCTGAAATTCAAATCGAGACTGACACTCTAAAGACAAATGAACTTTCAGAAAAGCCAATGTCTTACCTGAGAACTGCTTCAAAAGTCCTGAAATGGATGAAAATTCAAACAGACGAAATGAATCAAAGGAACCATGATCAGTTATTACTGAAAATGGAAACTCCGCTGATGGACCGAATTGCGGACAAAATTGCAAAATCACTCAATGAATCATTCCAACAGATTCAAATTATGGCTGAAACTTACCAGCAGGCGATGGAAAAAACTGAAAAAAGTTCGAGAATTGCATCCGAACCAAATTCAGATACCATAATTCAATAACGGTTTCCGAATTCTTAAAACAGCCTGCACTATACTATAATTCATTTTCAATAATGGATTTCAAGCCTGTTTTAAAATCAGGGCACATCAAATCGATATCAAAAGTCTGCATCATCTTTTGATTTTGACACCGCTTGTTCAAGCCGGTCCCTCTTTGCTGTTTTTTTAACGCAGGGTCAAAAACAGGTTCGGGTGCATTCATCAATAAAGAAAGTTGTTGATAATATTCCCTGCGAGTTACCGGTTGGTTATCGGATACCAACAAGAGCGAACTTGCAGTAATATTACTTTCCGCTTTCAAAATCGTTTCACAAGCATCATCCACATGAATCAAATTCAACCAGGCATCCGGTTCCCCGCCGATGGGTTGACCTGCTTGAATGGCATCCTTTTTTTGAAGGACTCTTCCGGGACCATAAATCCCTGCTAACCGGAGAATCATCCATTGAACTAAGTGTTTTTTGTCCTCTTCATTTTTTAAAAAAAAGGAACGAACAACTTTTTCTGCTTCCAGGCAAACCTGACCATTCTCTTTAGCGGGAGATGTTTCAGAATTTTCATCGACCCACTCACCCGATGATTGGCCATAGACACTAATACTGGAAGTAAAAAGAAATTTATTCACAGACCCAGGTAAGATTTCAAGAAAGTTCTTCAGTCCATCAATCACAATTTCTTTACGAGAGTATTTGGAAAATCGGTCATATCCTAATGAATATAAAACGGTTTCAATCGTGGGCAGATTCGAGATCGATTTCACATCAGCTATATTTCCAATGATTGGCTGAACACTCAACGAGGAAAGCTGGTTTGCACGTTCCTGAGTACGAGTCAACGCAAAGACTTCATCCCCTTGCTGGACCCATTTTTTTGCAACCCTCAATCCGAGATAGCCACAGCCAATGATCAGCTTTTTCATCCGTAATCCTGTTCATAAAGAAAAAACCAGAGCGTTTCTATATCATTTCCAGACATTGTCTAGCGGCCTAAAGCAGAGAGAAATTGACGGGATTGAGACATGATATACTCTTCAGCTCCACCATAACCGATCGCTCGAAAGCCCTGTTCAATCGCCCATTCTGCATCTTCGGGATTTCCAACAGGGAAGCCTGCAATGATATCGTTTTCACCAGAAGGGGTTTGAGCTGATGACAATGCGTTATAAATCCCTTCATGGTAAAAGAAAATTCGCTTGATCTGATGGTGCTGTTGCAGCGCTGCACGACTGAATTGCAATGCTGTATGGGCAGATTGGTTTTGATACGGTGCTGAGTTGACCTGGAGAACAAAGATCACTGTGAATACCCGATTCTTTTCATACATAATTCTGTCAGCAGAGAATGGATT
>JAJRVU010000364.1 GCA_024277145.1 Planctomycetota bacterium | reverse complement strand
TCCTTCGCGGCCACAGAAAAGCGTAATACGCTTTAGTACAGGCAAGTTCCTTGAATTCTATTACACACAATCCGAACAGTGCTGATCAACCAAACAATCCTGAGCAGTCGGATATTAAAAATCAGATCGATTCCACAGTTGAGAAATCTCCAGTTGTGCAAAACAGCGAAGATGAGCCGGGCAACACACCGCAGATCGTCTTAAAACCAAAAAGGGCCTTACCTTTTTTTGGCAGGCATCCCTGGGTCTTTGCAGGCGCTATCGCTCATGTTGAAAGATCTCCTCAGCCGGGCGATGTTGTTGATCTTCTTTCAAACAAAAAAGAATTTATCGCGAAAGGATTGTTTAACCCCAACAGTAATATTCGAGTCCGGCTTTACAGTTGGAATCAGGAAGAAAAACTGGAAAACGTTTTCTGGCAGGAAAAAATTGAAAAAGCAATTCAATCCAGGTTGTTATCGATTGATAAGAACGACAAACAAATCGCCCGACGACTCGTTTCCAGCGAAGCTGATGGGCTTTCTGGACTCACGGTTGATATGTACGGAAAATTTGTCCTGATTCAATTAACAAGCCTCGCGATTTCCAAAAGGCTTGATGACTTTCTAGTGGTCATTAAAAAAATGATTAAGCCGGAAGGTATTTGGCTCAGGACGGAGAAGGGGATCAAAGATCAGGAAGGGTTAGAGCTTTCAGATGGTTTGATTTCAGGAAATGAACCTGAGACTCCTCTGTTTATAACAGAAAATGGAATCCAATTCGGCATTGATGTTAAGCAGGGCCAAAAAACAGGGTTCTATCTTGATCAAAGGACCAATCGGGAAGCTATCTCAAAATATGTAAAAAATCATGATGTGCTTGACCTCTTTTGCTACACGGGTGGATTCAGCCTTGCCTGTGCAAAACTGGGAAATGCAAAAAGTGTTACAGGGATTGACTCTTCCGAAAATGCCATCCAGATGGCTAAATCCAATGCCTTGTTGAATGGAGTGACCACTGCCAAGTTCAAAGCTAATGAAGTTTTTAAAGAACTTGAACAACTTAAAGAAGAAAATAAAAAGTTTGACACCATTATTCTGGATCCGCCTAAAATGACTCGTCATCGTGCAGGTTTGAACAAGGCGATGAAGGGATATTATAAATTAAACGAGATGGCCGTTGATCTCCTGAAGCCTCACGGAATTTTATTGACTTGCAGTTGTTCAGGATTGGTATCAGTCGAAAAAATGCAGGAAATGCTTTCTTCAGTTGCAGCGAACACAAACAGGAACATTCAGATACTCGAACAAAGAAACGCAGCCCCGGATCATCCCGTTTCTGTTCATTGCCTTGAAAATCAATACCTTAAATGTTTTATTTGTCGCGTTGTTTAAAGCATTTTTTCCGGAACTCCAAAATTATTCTTCGCTACACATAACAGAAACTCAATACTAATACTCATGAAAAAAAAACATGTCACAGTTCTTGCACCTCGCGATTCAGAACAGCTGTTGATCGATCATATTGATCAACTCAATGGCCACCGGTTTCTTTGCACCACAATCGGAAGAGCTCAGTTGGCATCTGCACTGGCAGAAATCCCGGAAGCATCCGTCACCTGTCATTTTTCAGATGTTTATCAAGCTAAAGCAGCCCAGACAATTCTGGACCAGCAGGAAAATCAGATCGAAATTCTATGCCAGCCAGATTTTCCGGAAATTGAATTTGATTGTGTCCTGTTTCCTTTTGTAAAAAATGGAACAACAGAACTGACAAGGGAGTTCCTTCAAACCGGTTACCAGAGATTAAAACTAAAAGGGAGGATGGCTGCCAGTACAGATAATCCCAAAGATCAATGGCTGCATGGTGAAATGCAAAGCCTCTTTTCAAAAGTTACTCGAATTCCTTCAAAGAATGGTGTTGTCTATTTCGGAACTAAATTAACTCCGTTAAAAAAAGAGAAAAAATTTCAGGCTCAATATGATTTTAAAGATCAGGATAATATTATCCATGTGGTGACTCGTCCCGGTGTCTTTAGTCATCGACAACTGGACTCAGGTGCAAGGGCACTCATCAAGGTTATGGAGATCAAGGAAAACGATCATGTGCTTGAACTGGGATGTGGTTCAGGATCAGTTTCATTAGCTGCACTTCTCAGGGCAGAAAATGTATCCCTTCATGCCGTCGATTCCAATCCTCGTGCAGTTCAATGCACGAAACTGGGAGCCAGCTTGAACGGAATTTCTGGCCTCACAACAGAACTTAATGATGAAATCGGTGAAGAGCTTCATTCTCAGTTTGATGTGGTCCTCGCGAATCCACCTTACTACTCTCAAAATCAAATCGGCCATATTTTTCTGGACTCAGGCTACAAAGCCCTTAAACAAAAAGGGCGAATTCAAATTGTTACAAGAAAACCAGCCTGGTTTGAAGAAGCGATGGAAAGCAGGTTTTTTGAGATATCATCTGTCAAAAGTGGGAATTATCATGTTGTTTCCGCCAAGAAAAAGTAAGCGACGCAACATCCTTTTGTATAACAGGTTGCAACTGAATACCTGCTTTGTATTCTGCTAAGAATAGTCGCTTTTTGAACTTTCTGGCTAAGAATTTCGTAATGATTACGAATTAAAGCTGGTAGAATAGGGTTTCAGTTTCTGAAAGAGGATTCACTCGAAACCTCATTGCTGTAGAATTCAGTCTGAATTAATGCCAATTCTGATCAGGAGAACAGGATCAATGAAAAACGGAATTAATAAATATATCCTCATTCCATTAATCGTTCTGGTTTTTTCATTCACAGCCAGCGTTTTTGCTTCACCAGAGCCTGATGTTCAAACACCTCAGATTAAAACGAATGAGGCAATTGCAGAAGAAGTTTCCCAAAAGTGTTCAACGGGAACTCTGCTTTTTTCTGAGGGAGATTGCCTGACAATTCGTGTCTATACTTGGAGCCCTTTCACACACGTAGCGATTGTCGTGATGGAGAGTGGTCAACCCGTTGTTTATGACAGCACGAACGGTATCGGTGTTCGTCGCCTTGCATTAGATAACTACCTTAAAGGGGAAGGTTATAGTTCCAGTAATGTCGTTGTGATGAATCCAGTCAAACCACTGACACCCGAACAGCAAGAAAAGCTCAATAGTTATCTGGATTCACAATTAGGCAAACCATACGCATTAAAACAATTTATCATTGGTAGTGGACATGAAGGAATTCATTGTTCCGAATATGTTTCGGCAGCGTTAAGAGAATCAGATATTATTAAAGTAAATCGGCCGGAAAAAGTTTCGCCTGCAAGTCTTTATGAAGGCGTGAATTCCTCAAGCCTGTATAATATTGGTCTTGTAAGCCAGCTGATTCGACCCGTTATTAAAAGGGGAAAAGGGGACTCATGGTATCATCAAGCCTGGCTTGATACGAAATTTTGCTACAACAAATGCCACTTCAAATTGGCAACATGGACCATGAAAGGTAGATAAAAGGAAAGGTAGATAAAAGGGAAAAGCAGGGCTGACAGGGGCATATAGCAGACGCCCATAAGTTGGGACACGAATGATTTCAACTTGCTGATGAGTTTCTTTTTTAACGCTTAAAGTACTCGTATGGTTGTGTACAAAGGCATGAACCTGATGTTGATGCCCAGCAATTTGTGGCAGTAGGTCTCCCATGAAATTTTCAATACCGCCAGAAAATGGTGGATAGTATTTTCC
>JAJRVU010000363.1 GCA_024277145.1 Planctomycetota bacterium | reverse complement strand
TGTTCCGCTGTTGCTTTCAGATGAAACCGCCCACACATTGATTATTCCTGATTGTTACATTAAAAAATATCTCACGTAGAGTTCGCATTTTTGTAGGGTCTGCTGTGCAGACCATCAAGAAAGATTGCGTTATAACATATCTGGTCTGCATAGCAGACCCTACTACTTCAACTACCGGTAAATGTCACTTAGCCCAGATTAAGTTGCACGCCAACGAGCGTGTCATTTGCAAATTGGTGCATGACATTTAAAGCTCGAAAGAGCACTACGGCTAAATTCAGGCGATTTCTTTTCGATTTTTCTTTGAATTCTGAATCGATTGATCAAGTTTGTTCAATAAAAATTTCGGACGATATGGTTTTTTGACGAAGCAGGCAAACCCTTGTTTTTCGTAAGGTTCCTGGGAACTGTCAACGTCATATCCACTTGTTAAAAGAACAGGAGAATCAACCCTCAGTTTTCGTAATTCCTTTAACGTTTGTTCGCCGTTGAGACCTGGCATTGTTTTATCAAGAATGATTGCTGTAAACCGGGAAGGATCATCCTTACAGATTTCAATGGCTTTCTGGCCATCTTCCACCATCTCAACTTGATAACCTGCTTTCACTAAGACTTGTTTCGTGACATTTCTTACCACTTCTTCGTCATCAGCAATCAGGATTGTTCCATCAATCTCTCCGGCGAGAGTAGGAATGTTAATCTTTGTTTTGGGAAGAATCGCCTGCTTTGAAACGGGGAATAATATACGAAAAGTACTTCCAATTCCTTCCTGGCTTTCAACCATTATGGCTCCACCATGACCACGAACAATTCCAATTGATGCTGCAAGTCCTAATCCTCTTCCTGTAAATTTCGTACTGTAGAACGGATCAAATATTTTGTTGATCATATCTTCGTTGATTCCGCAGCCATTGTCCCTCACTTCAAAGAAAATGCAATTTCCCGGCTTGAGGTTTTCATTAAAGCAGGCTTGGTTTAATTCTTTCTCCGTGACTTGAATGACTCCACTTTGAATTAGAATTTTACCGGGATTTTCTTCGAGCGAATCTGAAGCATTCATGACGAGATTCATTGCCAACTGACAAATTTGTGAAGAATCAGCTTTAAACAATGAAATCGTTTCCGATAAATTTATTTCCAGTTCTGCATTTTTATCAAGAGTATGTTTTAACAGTTGCTCCACTTCCTGTAATAACTCGTTCAAATCCAATGGCTCAGATTCAAAAGTACCTTTACCTGAAAACGCGAGCATTTGATCGCACAAGCCTGCTGCCCGTTCCGCTGCCAGCGTGATATTATTCAAATGATCATAAGTCTCAGAATTCGAATCCAATCCTGTTTGTGCCAGACTGGCACGACTTAATATCCCAACGAGCAAATTATTAAAATCATGTGCAACACCCCCCGAGAGGACTCCCAGGCTTTCGATTTTTCGAGCTTGCAATAACTGTTCTTCAAGCTGAATCCGTTCTCTTTCCATATCTTTTCGACGAGTTACATTCTGAATTGTCCCTATCAGGCGGTCAGGAACTCTTGCTTCATCATAGGAAAGATAAGCCATTAAATGTAAATCAACGAGAGTTTCATCAGGAAGATTAAACTGAATCTCCGGTTCCAGAGGTTTTTCTCCTGCTAAAACGGCATCAAGATACTGACTAAAAATCACACGATCTTTCGGGACAATTCTTCTTACTAAACCACTCACTTTAACAGGCTTGTTTTCATCTTTGAACTGGCACAAAGAAATGGCTTCTTTAGAAAAATGTAACTGGTCAGTATGGATGTCCCATTCCCAATATCCCATTTTTGCTATTCTTTGTGTTTCTTCCAATCGTTTTTCACTTCTGGCACCTCTAGCAATGATTTTGGCAGATTCCCGTTTCGATTTCACCAGATATAACGACAGTTGTAATGCAGTCAACGTCAAAAAATACGTTGTTGATGTTAAGAAAATATTCACAAAAACAGTTTGCATATAATCTGTACCGGATGAAGTGACTACCTTTACGTAGTCATAAATACGTTCAATATTCAACAGGTAAGTCATCAGCATGGAAAACAAAGCAAGTGACCCAAATAAAGCAACTTTGGTTCCCCTGAAATAACGATAGATAAAAATCCCTGTCATCAAGCCAAAAGGGATTACAGAAAATTGATCCATGAAAAAACGGACCGGATGATAGTTGACCGGAACATAGCGGAGTAAAGCAGGAAGAACAGTGAAAAACCAGGCGATGAATGCAGTGTAATATACGAGTTTGAGATCCCGTTCGAATTTTTTGTTATCACAAAACTCGGATATTTTTTTGGCCGGTTTTTCTTTTTTGAGTTTAGATTTAAACGGAAAGAGTTTATTCCATATTGCTTTTGAAGTCATAATCCATCACAGGCTTTGGTATAGATAGTTGAGTCCGGTTCAACTATGAGAAAATGAATAATGGTAAATAACGAATAGTGTAAAGATAATGAATAGTGCAAAAATAATACTGCAGTTCGATCATTTGACATATTAGAGAAGGTCTCTGTTCATCAGTCAATGCGATTCCACTGTTCATCCAGCTTGCCGGGGGAAATACTTATTGCTGTTCCCAGCTTCTGGGCAAATAATGAAATCCGGTATTCCTCCAGCATCCAATGGAATTTTTCCAGATGAGAATTCAAAGAATCCATTTCGTCATATTCAGAACGCTTCTTCCTTTCAAGGATTAAATAAGGTTTTAACTGCTGAAATGCTTTCTGATCTTTTTGAAATCCCCCTTCTTTAAGTTTATCCAACCGATGCTTCATTCCATCCAGATATCGAGGCATTTGAAGCAACCATCTCCATTCAGTTCGGGTAAGAAACTCAGGATAAACAAGCAAATTCAATTGAGACCATAAATCCTCAGTCACGGTTTTCCAGACGGGAAGGTTCAGTTTTTCAAGTTCCAGACGAATTTGATGATAATTCTCAAACAACGGAACAATGAATTCTGAAACATCCTGGACTGCAACACTGATTCGATTTTCTCCTTTTTTAAACATTTCCAGAAACTCAGTTTCTGAGCGGGGAATATTTTTCTCCATAAGAAATGCTCGTTCTGCAATCAACAATCCCAATTGATCCTTTGCCTGAAAACCTTTCACGGTGGAACCGAGTATTTGCACCTGGTCCAGACCGGGCAACCAGTCAACTTGTGACATAATTTTCCGACGAGACTTCAGATAAAAAAGTCGCCTGATCCCTTTTAATGTTTCAAAACGCGATTGTTCCGGGTCGTACAATAAACAAAGTGATACCGAGTTACTTTTGTCAATCAACGTGGGAAATGCTTTGATCTGAATCTTGTTTCGTTCCATCAAAAAATATTCCGGGAATTTTTTCAAATCCCAGTCAACAATATTATCCCGATTCCAATCGACGCTTTCCTGCATGGGCTCCGTTTGTTTAAGACTCTCAACATTATTTTGCTGAATCTGTTTCAGGTTTCTACTTTGGGATAATTCTTTGCCTGCAGAATCTAAAATCCTGATATTTATTTTTAAATGGTTGGGAATTCGTGAATCATCAAATTCATCAACCGAAACAATTTCATTGGTAATTTTTCGCAGCGCCCTGACAACTGCTTCTTTCATGTCTCCTTTTCCGAATTGAAGGAGTTCAAGAACCTCCTTAGCAGTATCAGGAATAGGAACAAGCATCCGCCTGATTGATTTAGGCAGAGACTTCAATAATGCAATCACCTTTTGTTCAATCATTCCGGGAATCAACCAGTCCAATCGTTTGGAATCAAGCTGAGCAACTCCTTCCTGGGGAACGAGAATAGTCACTCCATCTTTATCAGACCCCGGTTCAAGATGGTATTCTAAAGGGAGGTTCATCTGGTTCATCATAATTTGAGCAGGGAATTCTTCTTCGCCGACTTCCTCATCACTCTCTTTGACCAAATCTGTTTTAGACATATAAAGTAGCCGTGGATGTTGAGTTGAGATTTCCTTAAGCCAGCGATTCAATCGATGCCCATCAAAAACATCCTGTGGCAATTTATTGTCGTAGAATTCATAAATCGCTTCTTCACCAAGTAGAAAATCTCCTTTTCGCGCCTTGGCTTTCCGGCTTTCCAACTGTTGCAGTAAATCTTGATTATGCTTGAAAAATAGGGATTTTGTCTCGAAATCTCCTTCGACAAGTCCATTTTGAATCATCAGTTCGCGAGATTTTATCGGATCGATATTTCCGTATCGAATTTTTCTACGTGGGACGATCGTCATGCCGAAAAGAGCGACTTTTTCAAATGCCATCGTTGCAGAGTTTTCACAATTCCAATGGGGATCACTGTATGATTTTTGAACCAGATGTTTTGCAACCGGTTCAATCCAGCCGGGCTGAATTTTTGTGACAACCCGGGCATATCGTT
>JAJRVU010000021.1 GCA_024277145.1 Planctomycetota bacterium | reverse complement strand
CCCAACTCTTGCACATGGAGGTGTCAAAAACTGGAGTTCTGCATTTTTACCCGCTGAATATGCAGGAACTCCCCTCGGAAACGCAAGTTTAAAATCCGATCAGGCAAAAGTGGAATACATCAAGAATAATTATCTCTCTTCAAAATCTCAAAAAACACAACTTGACCTGATCAAAAAAATGAACCAGAACCATCTGGAAAAATCAGGTCCGGAACAATTTCTTGAAGCAAGAACAAAATCTTTTGAACTGGCATTCCGCATGCAGACAGAAATGCCAGAAGCTATTGATCTCTCCAAAGAATCAAAAGCAATGCATGAACAGTATGGAATTGATGACCCGCTCACAGCAGACTTCGGCAGGCAATGCCTGATGGCAAGACGATTTGCAGAAGAAGGAGTCAGGTTTATTCAAATCACGCACAGCAATAGCAAAGTCCAATGGGATCAGCACGGCGACCTGAAAAAAGGACATTCCCAAAATGCAAAAGAAGTTGATAAACCAATTGCAGGCCTGCTCAAAGACCTGAAAGCTAGAGGCTTGCTGGAAGACACGCTGGTTTTCTGGGGGGGAGAATTTGGAAGAACCCCCACCGTCCAGGGAAAAGGAAACGACGGCCGGGACCATAACCCGGAAGGATTCACGATGTGGCTTGCAGGGGCAGGTGTGAAAGCAGGACTTTCATACGGAGCAACAGATGATTATGGATATTACGCCCAGCTCAATAAAGTCCATATCCACGATTTCCACGCTACGCTTTTGCATATCCTCGGTATGAACCATGAAAAACTGACTTTCAGATATGCAGGTCGTGATTTCAAACTGACCGACATTGCAGGCAATGTGGTCCACGACATCCTATCGTAAGCGCGTGAACTTTTTGACAGATCAATTGTCTAACTTGAAGCTGATTCATCCTTTCAATTCAGGTAAAATCCCACACATGCCTAAATTTATATTATCCGGCCATATTATTGTCCCTGAACCTGATCTCAAAGCTGTTCGTGAAGCATTGCCTGAACACATTGAAAAAACTCGCACAGAAGAAGGTTGCCTGATTTTTAAGGTCGAAGAAAATTCTGCAAAACCTGGCCAATTTGATGTCTATGAGGAATTCAAAAATAAGGCCGCATTTGAGTTTCATCAAGCCCGGGTTCAGGCATCAGAATGGGGACAGATCAGCAGGAATATAAAACGGCATTACAAGATCAATAAAACTGGTAGTTGATCTGCATAAACAGATGATATTCCAGATAAACTTGTTCACTCAGATCGCAATAACAGCTTAATTGCTTTAACCGTCAGTATCTACGAGAGGGATTCCCCTCTATTGCCAAGTCTTTGCCCTTTAATACTCCTTTCATATCCGTCACGCCAGCAATGCCTGACATAGACTTTTGAACGGAGAGACACTCTTTGTACGTCTCAAGATATCTCGTATAGCAATCCATATCTTTCAAATCATCAAAAGAATTAGCAACCTGAGAAAAAGTTTTATCTCAATAGAGAAACAGGCAAATTTACAATGCAGACTGAAATCAATATCCAACGAATCAAATGCCATTCCTGCAAGTGGAAATTCGGACTCATTCTGATTTGTGCTCTTCCTCTCATCCTGATGATATTGGGCGTTGATTTTTCCACTGCAAAATCGGTTTCATTTCAAAATGTGACCGAAAGCAACTTCATCGAATCAGCTCATCAGGCATTACACGGAAGTTTTTCCCATACTATCCTCGAATGGACAGCGGTTTGTACAGCCTTTTTTGTTGGCCTGCTCTGCTTTGCCTATTACAACGTGAACCGAAATTATTCTCTTCCCATCATTGGCATTGCACTCATCTGTTCTGGCGCGATGGATGCTTTTCATACACTCGCTGCAGATCGAATGATTACAGCAACGGCTGATAATCGGGATTTAATCCCCTTCACGTGGGCAATTTGCAGGCTTTTTAATTCGGTCATCACAATGATCGGTGTAGGGATTTTTATTTTTCCCATAAAAAAGAAATTATCGCCTAATCTGACCACGGCATTGATCGTCTCGGTCAGCGTCCTGTTTATGGTCATTTCGTTTGTAACTGTAACCTATTGTGCAAATTCAGCAGTACTTCCTAAAACCATGTTTCAGGAAAACGCAATCAAACGACCTTACGATATTTATCCTTTGACTCCGTACCTCGTTTGTGCATTTTATGTCTTCCCAAAATATTTAAATCGATATCCATCCATTTTTTCACTCTCATTATTACTTTCAGTGATTCCTAATATTGCAACCCAACTTTATATGGCTTTAGGATCAAGCCAACTTCATGACTCTTGCTTCAATATTGCTCATGCGTTGAAAGCAGTAAGCTATCTGGTTCCCATGATTGGGCTTTCCTATGAAATTGTTCATAATTATCAAAATGCAACTGAAACAGAAAATGAATACCGAATCATCAAAGATCGATTTTCTCGTGCAGTTAAGGGATCCAGTGTTGGAATCTGGGACTGGAATATCGAAGAAAAAAGTCTTTACCTTTCACCAAAAATCAAACAACTATTAGATTATGAAGAAAATGACTTAGAATGGCATGAAACAGTCGAATTTTATGAATCTCTCATCGTTTCAGCTGATTTGCCTTATCTTAAAGTCTCCCTTGATGACCACTTAAAAAACAGTGCTCCATTCAATGTTGAAGTTCGACTTTATAAAATATCGGGAGACATGTGCTGGTTCAATATCCGAGGAGAGGCTGTTCAGAATAAAGCGGGAGAGCCCATTCGGATGGCAGGTTCTATCGATGATATCACCATCAAAAAAAATGCAGAACTTGACCTGGACCGGTATGCTTCCGAAATGGAAGAATCAAAATCGCACATTGAATTACAGGCATCAAAAATTGTCAAACAGAATGAAATGCTTGAAGTTTCCCAACTGGAAGCACAGGAAGCTTCTCGGGCAAAGAGCGAATTTCTGGCGAATATGAGCCATGAAATCAGGACGCCCATGACTGCAATCATCGGTTTTACTGATCTGCTTCTCTCGCAGGATGACGCTGATCATTCGGATTTGGATAAGCAGGATGCCCTTGAACGGATCAAAAAGAACGGAAATCATCTTCTTGAAGTCATTAATAACATTTTGGATATTTCCAAAATTGAAGCAGGCAAGATGGAATTGGAAAACCTGCCAACCTCAATCAAACACGTGGCTGATACAATTGAATCCCTCATATCAGAAAGAATTCTTTCCAAAGGACTAAAATTTCACATCAATGTTGATCCTGAAATTCCCCAATTGGTCAATATTGACCCGACACGTCTCCGCCAAATATTGATCAACCTTCTTTCTAACGCCTGTAAATTCACGGAAAAAGGAGAAATCGGGCTCGATATCCAGCTAGACCATTCAGTAAAATTGCCAACGATTCATTTTTCTGTTTCAGATACCGGCATTGGATTGACTGAAAAACAAAGCCAGAAACTCTTCAAGGAATTCTCTCAGGCAGACAGTTCAACCACCAGAAAATATGGTGGAACCGGGTTGGGGCTGATAATCAGCCAGCGTTTTGCAAAAATGATGGGAGGAGAAATTACAATTCAGTCCGAATCTGGAAAAGGGTGTACTTTCAGTTTTGGTTTACCAATCCAAATTGTAGACAAATCTTCCCAAACAGATGAAAAAAAGAACAAATCCTCGAAAACCACTACTGACAAATTAGAGAAGAAAATCCTTCTTGTTGAAGATGGACCAGATAATCAAGCACTCATTTCCTTCATTCTGAAAAAAGCGGGAGCAACAGTCACCCTGGCAGAAAACGGAAAAGAAGGTATGGAGAAGGCTTTGCAAGAATGGGAAGCAGGGGAACCCTTTGACGTCATTCTTATGGACATGCAAATGCCCATCATGGATGGATATCAGGCAACAAAAGCATTGAGAGATAAAAACTACCAAAGGACAATTGTTGCTTTAACTGCCCATGCAATGGAGAGTGATCGCATTAAATGCCTGGAAGTGGGCTGTGATGAATATTTCAGCAAACCTGTGGATCGGGCGAAATTAATCCATCTTCTGCATGATCTCACCACTCAAAATGAAACATCTCTGGCAATCACTTGAACCTGAGATAAGTAAGAAGGAATCACAGATTCACACAGATGACCACAGATTAAAAAAAAGGGCTCACGCAGAGACGCAGAGACGCAGAGACGCAGAGACGCAGAGACGCAGAGACGCAGAGACGCAGAGACGCAGAGACGCAGAGACGCAGAGACGCAGAGACGCAGAGAAAAAT